>NZ_JAXQGA010000017.1:0-74409 GCF_034438075.1 Acetobacterium sp. K1/6
GGCTGCCTAATCAAAACGCGAAAGGAGATTTATCTAAAAATTTCTAATTTCGTGTCTTGACAAGCGTGTACATTATATTCTGACTAATTAACTCTCCCATACCATGTCCAAAAATACCACACCCAAGACCAATACAAACATAAGGTAATGCCAACAGCAACCCATGGGGATCAGACAACAGTTTAACCAGGGCCAGACCTGAAATAAGTAACATTAAACCGATTATGACAAAACCCACATTTCTAAACTGACGCTTCATTTTTCTCCTCCTCATAGATAAAAATATCTTCAATACTCATTTCAAAATACCGGGCAATTTTAAAAGCTAAAATAATGGATGGATTATATCTGCCATTTTCCAGTGAACCAATGGTTTGCCTTGATACTTCAAGGGCCAAAGCTAATTCTTCTTGTTTAATAACATTTAATTTCCGGATTTCTTCCAGTCGATTCTTCATGATCATCTCCCTTACACGGAAAGCTTGCTTTCCATATGTTCATCATAACAGATTGTTCTGCTAATGTAAAGCTTGCTTTCCATAAATAACGATCCTTTATAGCTGAGCTTTTAAATCAAAAAAACCACCAAGCCTAAGACTGATGGTCACGTAATTGCTATACAAAAGATATCTTTTATAATCACACTTAATTTAATTGTTCTGCTCGTATCTGTGTTTATAATTAATACGACCAATTTTTATTTAATGTCTGGCTAAATCGCCAAACATCATTCAAACGTCATCACCCATCAATCAATCTCACTCTTCCAAGCTAAAAAGCTCTTCCACTGTAGATTCTAACAGCCTGGCCAGTTTCATGGCAAGTTCCAGGGTTGGATTATACTTGTTATTTTCGATTGCATTAATCGTTTGTCTGGTGACATTTAATTGTTTAGCCAAGTCCTCTTGTCTCATTTTTCGGGCTTTTCTTAACTCTTTAATTTTGTTTTTCATATTATCATTTTAAACCTAATAAAAATAACGGGATAAACAATCCAGCCGCAAGAATTATCACAAAAGCAATAACAAATCTACTGATATCTTTTTTCCATCCTTCATCATCTACCTGCTTACGATAAAGTTGTCTTGCAAAAAAACAAACGATATTCTGACCACATATAATGTAAAATGGTAATTGCCAGGCTCCTCCGGTAATATTTGCAGCTATCATCCATATTCCTAACACTAATAACGTAAATGCATAACCCCATCGCATACTTTTTAATGCAATATCTTTTTCCATTTCATCCATATCACCAGTTCTTCTAATCTTAAACATAATCAACCTCCTAAAATGTCAAATTCTTTTTACATTCTAAGCCTAACACTTTTTTTAGGAAATGTCAAATGTTTTTTACATTTACAATCATTTCTTTCTGCCGCATGAGCATAAATTATTGTTCCTCAACACTTTCTTCATTATCTACTAAAGGTAAAGCGATCTTAACCATTCTCAGTTAAAATAAGCATTAATTCTAACGGCAATATTTTCTTTAATATTCTCATAAAAAAGGGAATAATCATCCGGATGATAGATACCTTCTATCGGATAAGATGAAAGGATAGATAGATCGGCCGGTTCACAAACAAGACCGTGATCCTTAATCTGAGCTGACGTAAAATTTTTATACAAAGTAGGCGAATACCCCTCCTCGGAAAAAAATACCGATCCTTTATTTTCGGATGCCGGAACAACTATCCCATCTTCCCGGCTACTTTCCCAAGATAACGGATTTGTTACAATGGCGCCTTCCAATATTTGTACCGACTCACTTTGCAGTCCGTCTTTCAGGGAATTATAAGAAATAAAGCAACCGATATCCGTCGGATTTTCACACATCCTGATCTTCGGATTCGCTTCAATATCGGATTCAGTCACACTAAAACCAATAATATAGGTAGCAATCATCCGATCTTCAGCACCTGTCGTTCCCCATATTTTAGTCAACAGACTGATCAACGTGCTCGATCCCTGGCTATGACCGGCAATGATAAATGGCTTCCCATTGTTGTAATTCTCCAGGTAATATAAAAACGCATCTTTGACATCTTCTTCAGCCACTTGTAAAAAACTGTCAAGGTTTTCCGTGTTATTAAAACCATCCTTACCGACCTGCCGATACATCGGCGCATAAATATTTGCCGAATCCGCAAATACACTCGCCTGGGTTCGGAGCGGTACTTGTGATGCTTCCACCTGCTCTGGATCGCTGATATCCTGTAATCCGTCACCTTGATAAATCGTCGGATAAACATAAAAAACATCAACATCATGAGCATTCGCATCTTCTGGGAGCGCCAGCCAATTACTTTCTTTGGCATAATCAACTTGATTCATCTCATTTTGACTAACTTTTTCACCACACCCAACAAGTGATAACATCACCAGCGGAATACTTAATAACACGATATACATTTTCTTTTTTAACAATTTCATCCCTCACTTTACCTTTCACATTTTAGTTGATTGCGAAAATTTTGCGAACTTTAAGATCTCTTTCGCAATTTCCTATTTTTAATTTAAACGCTTACCTTTTCACTATGAATTGCAGTTGCCTGAAAGACCATTTTACTTTATTATAATCGTTTAACTATAATAAAAATGAAATCTTACCATTTGGTAAGATTTCATTCTAGTTTTTGCAGAGCTTTACACCCGCGGTAAAATAATTTTTATTATTGTACCTCTATTAATCTCACTTTCTACCTGTAATTTCCCGTTTAAACTATCAACAATTACTTTAACAACACAAAGACCAAGTCCGGTTCCCTCTTTTCTTTTACTGACATCGATTCTGAAAAATGGCTCGAAAATTCTCTTAATAAATTCAGAATCCATTCCGATCCCATTATCTTCGACGCTTAAAGTAATTTCTTTGTCCGCTTTATAGCGAACCCATACCGTCCCCCTAGCTTTATTATACTTAAATGCATTATCCACCAAATTATAAAGCATCCGATCAAAGTGAAGAGGTTTGATTGGCAAAAAACAATCTTCTCCGGAAATCTCGACAACAAAATTTATGCTGTGCATTTTACCATAATTTTCATATTGCCTTTTCATCATGATTAATCGATTTTTAACACTGGTCTGATAATCCGTATCTACTAATATTTCTGTATTTAAATAACAATTAATATTATCCGTCATTTTTTCCAGTTCCAATGTTGCTTCCAGACTTGTTTTTGCATATTCTTTTTTTTCGGCTTCGGTTATTTCATATTTTTCGATCATTTGATTATTTAACTTAATGATTGACAACGGTAATTTTAGATCATGGCTGATCCCTCTGATAAGCGCGATTTTTTCATCGGTAATTTCTTGTTTTCGATACGCCTCAAGCTTATTGATATAGGTCATCAGGACAACAAATAAAAAGCTTGAAAGATAAATTAAATTCCCAATTTGCGGACTGAATACCATCTCGGAAATATATCCACGACTATAATAGCCCACAGTGATTAATATTCGATACAAAACCGTTCCCGAAAAAATACTATATGTCGTGATAAGCAACAGACTGTAAGGGTTACCTTTGATATACGCTTGCGCACCCATAATCACGATCAGCAAACTTCCAATAAAATGCATCATTACCAATAACGCCAAATACTGCGTAACAATATATCCCAATTCAAACGTAACAAAGATCCCGAGATATAAGATCGCCGTAACTTTTTTGACTTTAAACTGAAACAAATCCCAAAACAGCACTTGGCATAAAAAGAAACTCACGATCCCGGTAACACTATCATAATAAAAATAATTTCCTGACGTTATGCCTAACAGATCCCTGAACAATGGCAATTCACCAATGATCATACTTTTAATCACCGCCACAATACTGAGCAGTAAAAGGATCCGCATGTAACTGACTCGATCTTTATAATAAGCAATGGCACTAACAACTAAGATCATTCCAAAAAAAATGAACATCACCGTATTATACATTGTCCTTAATCCTAAACTGTCTCTGACTTCATCTTTTGATCCAATAATAAAAGCTACCTCATTATTTGGTTTGGCGATTGGGGCACTTTTGACCAGTTCGATTTCAGCAATGCCGATGCCATCATTCTCTTGATAATCGTTTTTTTCAATCTCAAACACATCATAAGCAATCTCTTTTCTCGCTGTTTGATTGTGATTTTGGCCTTTTAATTGCCCATTAACATAAAGATCGTATTCAGTATAAGCATCTTCATAAATGATTGATAAAACCAGACGCTCGGTTGACTGAATAACAAGTTTAAAGCGATTATCCGAACGATCTTGAAGCAACACCGTTTTCACCTCATCACTTGCGATGTTTTCAGCAATCATCACACCTTCACTTGATTCAACCGCATCGGTAAACTGCAAATTAATTAAATTAAGTCCACTAAAAACAATCAAATTGATAAGTACACTGAGAACGACTACTAATCCCGTTTTTTTGATATCGCCCGATTCCATTATTCTGACCTCTGGCCGATTAAAACAAGACGATATCCTTTTCCGTAAACAGTTTCAATAATAACACACTCGCTACCAATATCCGCTAAATTTTTCCTGAGACGTGCGACCATCGTTTGCAAACGAAAACTCTCATCAACCCCAGGATTCAACCATTCGATGGCTTCTTTTTTGTCAAGATAAGTATTTTCCTGATATTTTTGATACAACGCTTTAAAAAACTTTGCTTGACTGGGCTGAATCGAAAACGTTTGACCATTGCATGTCAGTTGATTTGATTCCATATCAAAAATAACATCGCCCGCCTGGCAAACTTTTTGCTGCGCTTTGATTCTTCGTTTTATCGCTCTTAATTTGTATATCAATTCATAAAGATCAAATGGTTTAGTGATATAATCATCGGCACCATTTTCATAAGCATTGGCTTTGCTTTGTTTATCATCTAAAGCGGTAAGCATTAAAATGAAGTTATCCGGGTTCATTTTGAAAAAAGGAATTAACTCATATCCGCTACTATCTTTTAACATAATATCAAGCAGAATGATTTGTGGGGCTTCTTTTAAAAAAATGTCTTTTGCCTCTTCAACTTCAGTTGCACCAAAAGCCGCATACCCTTCTTTTTTTAACAGGTTTATTACACTTTTGTTTAAAGCCCTATTATCTTCGACGATTAATACTTTTATTTGCATGCCCTTCCCCCTTGTTTAAGGTATCGTTTGACACGGTCTTAATGAATCCCACCCCGTTTTAAATTTTAAACCGTCAGTTTTTCTAACCAGCTTTTTCTAACTTCTATTGTACCATTAATTATTCCGAGGTTTTAGTATTTTTCGCATCATTTCTTTCTGCCGCATGCGTTGAAATATAACCGATCAGTTCTTCTTCTATTAAAGCAAAGAATTTTGAAATCGTCTCACGATCGCTTTGACTTCCATAAAGATTGACGCAAAAAGTCATTTTATCTGAAAAAGTACTTGCGGACATTTGAAAATGGGGATGATATTTAATTGAGCCGCACACGATCGCATTGGAAACCGGAGATTTCTCAAAATAAAGCTGTTTTGAATCCACTATTCCAAGATTAGTCATACATATTTTAGGATTATTCAACGAATTTTTTAAAAGTTGATCACTCCTTTTAGGAAAAAATTTGAATAACAAATCCAGTTTGAGAAACGTATTTAATCCTAAATTCCCTGATTTTTTTGCTGCCATTTCAGTATTTATTTTATTTAAGGTCTGACTGAAGGTTTCTCCCGGCACAACTGCAATTCGGATCGCAACTGTTGATGAAAGATTTGTCACCGCCTGAAATCCTTTGTCTGCTAAATATCTGCGCATATCAATCATAATTGGAATATTAAAGGGTTTCCCATTCATATCCAGCAATCCCGAAAGCGCCCGAAAGTAGGCGGTCAAGATCACATCATTGATTGTGACCTTATCGTTTTTAGAAATATTTCGAAGCTCCCGATAAAGAGACGCATCAATTTCATGGGTGGCAATAAAAGGCACTGCATCCTCTGATTTGATCAAAGGAAATTCACAGTCACTATTTTGGTTATTGTCTTTGCTTTCAAACAAAAGCGCCGCAATTCGAGAAAAAAAGTTAACTGACTGCGTGATTTTTTTGAAGCCACGCTCTCCATCAATAACGTAGTCCGGTAAATAATCCGGTTCTTTTATCAGATGCGAATAAATATCTGATAGCAGATACACACATTGTTTGAATCCCGCCCCATCACAAACCATATGGTTCATGACAATTGATACTGAATCCCTGTCGGCTTGCATCAAACATACCTTAATTTGCGGGCCAGCCTCTGCATCTGTTTTAGAAAAAGTGAATCGGTCAAAATCATCTTTTTCAAAAACAATCGTAAAAATATTATCCCAGTTTTCCGGTTCCATCTCTTCCCAATATGAATTTCCAGCCTCATTTTTATATGCTTTTGATAGCATTGGTATCGTTTTTACCAATAAGTTCACCGCTTTTTGCATTACTGTTGCATTCACTTTATTCTCGAATTGAATCACCCCGTGAAGTTGATGATCATTAAACCCCGTGATATCGTATAAATATTGAAGTTTATCAAATATTTCCGCTTTAACTTTCATGTTTTGCTCCTTATTTTAAATTATCATACTCGTTAAATTTCATTTTGAATAGTATTAAGTATTACTTCTCACATTCTATATCTGATCTAAGTTTCTGTCAATACCTTTGACAAGTATTAAGCAATAGTTTATACTTTATATGAGGTGATTGCTATGAAAAACAATACAAACGATTTCGAAAAAAAAATTCCCATGCGTGAGCTGGAAAAATTAACGTCGATGAACCGATCCACCATTAATTATTATATTAAAGAAGGCATTTTACCGTTACCCCAAAAATCTGCCAAAAACATGGCTTATTATGATGAAACCTTCGTCGAAAAATTAAAACTAATCGAAATCATGAAAAAAGAGCACTATTCTCTTGCCCAGATTAAAAAACTTATTAACAGTGAATCTGGTACGATCAATGATTTTTGTTTTCAAATTCTAGAATCTGTCAATAAACTTCTCCCCTACGGAGTCGATGAAAATCTGGTAACAAAAAAACAACTTTGCGACATTGGATTAGACGAAACGCTCATTAACGAACTGATTGAGATGAACATTATTATTCCCGACAATACCGATAACACCCTATTTCCGGCCTACAGTTTAACCGTATGTCAATTCATAAAATATTTTACCGATGTTGGCATACCGCTTCCTATTGTAGAAGAAATTATCAATAAATTGAAAGAGCTAGCTTATCTCGAAAAAGATACATTTATTGATTATATCCGCAATCCGATGATCGATAACCATCTATCTCCGGAAAAGCAAAAAACTGAAATCGATCAATGTATTCTGAACATCAACGCCTTGTTACCAATTTTGCATTTGCAATTTTTAATACTCCCCACCAGAAATTTGCTAAAATCCACCCCCGATTAATTCCGACCACAAACAAAAAGACCACATATTCTGATGAACATATGGTCTTCTTGCTGATTCGTAATTTTTCTCATTGGAAATATGACCGAAATTATTATTTGATCTTTTTCACTGCGATCCAATTTTCACATCGCACTTTTGAACGATCCGACAAGTCACCAATAAAACAGATTTCCGGCGCATCAACCAATTCATAGTCCGAGGAAGGTAGCCACTCAGCAAAAATCTGACCCCAGGTCTTCTGCATTACCTTCGGAAACTCACCTTCTGATATAAAAATAGCCCACTTCAACGGCGGCACGTCCACCACATCAAAACCTTCAAATGAATCCTCCAGCGTGCTAATTACCCCAATCATATGATCAAGATTGCCCTGTTCATTCATTCGCCCTTCATCAAAATTAAACGAAGCGCTCATCGGTTCACCAGGTTCAATGTTTGCATAGGAATGCATGGTTTTCCGCTGGATCGGGGTGATTCCTTGTGCTAATTCAATAATTTCTTTGTTCTCTCCATTAAACACAATGGGCACCCTCTTTTTAAACCCGACCATTTTAAACGCTTCTTTTTCCTCAATTTGATAATCCATATCAACACCTCCATAAATAGCTAATTGAAAGGTCAGTTTTGGAAATGCTCGGAACTGTGTTGTCTTACTGATCTCCGATGGACTGATATTACACCACTCTTTGAATGCCCGCGAAAAACCATCCACTGAGTTATAACCATATTTAAAAGCCATTTCGGTGACCGAAATCTCTTTATTCTGAAGCTCAAAGGCCGCATTTGAGAGCCTTCGATAACGAATGTACTCATTTAGCGGCATTCCCGACACAAATGAAAAGATTCTTCGAAAATGATATTCTGTAACACCAGCAATTTTTTCAATTTCATCAAATTCAATGGTTTCATCCAGATTATCTTCGATATAGTTTAGCACTTCATTCAGACATTTTAGCATCTCCTCATCTCCTTTCATGATCTATTGTACTTGAGAATTTCGATAAGTGCCCGATATGGACGGGACGGCTTTAGTCGGATCATCACAAAAATGCAACCTTTTTTTATTTCCAAGACTTTTAGAAAATTGCATCACTTTCCAGTCTTCTCAAGAATATGATCAAAAATCAGTAAAATCATTCTTTCCATCAATCGCATGAAAAAATACACTATACATGATTGTGCCATGCTGATTACTTCCATATCTTAACTGATCCTAACTCCGAAGATCTAAACGCTCTTCAGCCAGCCTTCCAGCACTTGCGCCCGATTCGAACCCATCGGAAGTTCTTTCCCGCCGGCGGCCTCGCCAGCCCGGATATAAATGACTTTTTTGCTCGGACTGCCACCCGGGGATCATGGGTAACCGTCATGATGGTCATCCCTTTGTCATTCAAAGCTTCCAGAATGTCCAGAACCTGGTCGGTGGCTAATGTAAAAGCGCGGCTACATTTCCCGATCGTACTTGAAGCGATAATATATCCCATAAAAAACAATAAATAAATACGCACTAACCGATAACAAAACAATGATCAAATCCACTCCCATTAAAGCAAATGTCAGCAGCAAAGCACCAAACACTGGGATCATGATATCATATGCTTTTGCCTTTGCACGTCTGGCAATCGTGATATTTCGCTCATCCTTCTGATCAATTTCAATTTGTTTTTCAATATCCGGATGATTTTTTATCACTTTCTGACTGATGACCGCTCCTATACCTTGTCCAAAAACACCACATCCAAGACCAATGCAAACATAAGGCAATGCCAACAATAACCCCTGGGGATTAGATAGTAGTTTGACTAGGGCAAGTCCTGAAGCAACTAATATTAAACCGATTATGACAAAACCCACATTTCTAAACTGACGCTTCATTTTTCTCCTCCTCATATATAAATATATCTTCAATACTCATTTCAAAATACCGGGCAATTTTAAACGCTAATATAATTGAAGGATTATATCTGCCATTCTCAAGCGAACCAATTGTCTGTCTTGACACTTCAAGAGCCAAAGCTAATTCTTCTTGCTTAATCCCATTTAATTTTCTAACTTCTTCCAGTCGATTCTTCACGTTCATGCTCCTTCAAACGGAAAGTCTGCTTTCCATACATCCATCATAACATCTTGGTCTCCAAATGTAAAGCGTCCTTTCCATAAATTGATTATACTTGTTTTTTCTACTTCATTAATTATTTGTCTGATCGCGTTTATTTGATCGATCAAACCCGCTTATTTCATTTTCAGAACTTTTCTTAACTTTATGAATCCGTTTGATCCGATGTTGATGACGGCATGAAAAAACTCGACTTTTACCAATTAGATTGCTTCCTTACTGGCGCGCAAAAGAGCACCATATTGACTGATCTGTCAATATGGTGCTCAAAATCATCTCTGCTATTCAGGTATTATTTTTCTTTTTGATAAACCCCATGGTGTTCATCAAAAATATAACCATTGGCTAACAAGGCTTTTCTGTAGCCCCGTCAGGCTAATATTAAACACGCTTCAACCAGTCCTCCAGCTCCTGCTCCCGATTTGCCCCGGCCTGGAGTTCTTTCTCGCCGGCGATCTCGCCGTCGCGGATATAAATGACTTTTTTTGCTCGAACAGCCACCCGGGGATCATGGGTAACCGTCATAATCGTCATCCCTTCGTCATTCAATGCTTCCAGAATATCCAGAACCTGGTCGGTGGCTGCGGAGTTCAGGGCGCCGGTGGGTTCGTCCAGAAATAGCACCTCCGGGTTATTGATCATCGCCCGGCAGATGGATGCCCGCTGCAATTGCCCCCCGGAAACTTCCCGTATATCCCGGCCGCCAAGCCCGTCAATATCCATCCGCTTCATCAAATCCCGGGCCCGGTTTCTGATGACTTGCGATTTTTCTTTTTTAGCCACCAGCCCCGGGAGAATCAGGTTATCGAATAACGACAGATTTTTTAGCATCTGGGCATTCTGAAAAACAAAACCCATTTTGTTCAGCCGCAACCCGGCCAGGCTTTCCTCATTCATTTCGGTCAGGTTGATCCCATCAAAGACGATCCGCCCCGCGGTTACCTGATCCATTCCGCTGACACTATAAAGCAGGGTGGATTTACCTGAGCCGGAAGGGCCCATCACAGCCACAAAATCACCTCTGCCAATGTTAAAGGAGATCTCTTTTAAAATGCTTGTTGCAATCGCCGAATCTACCGGGGCCTTGACTCTAAAGGATTTACTGATCTGTTCTACTTTTATCATGACGGTCCTCTCTATTCCATAATTTGTTCTTTGATATGATACTGTTTGACTGCCCGAGTTACACCGATGACTGCAACGACAACCATCAGCAGCTGTACCGCTGGACAAATCAGATAAGCTTTCAGCGGTTGGATTAATAATGTCATTCGTGTTGCCCCCATCGATGACAGCATCAGGCTAAAGATCGCTTCACCCAGGGTATTGGCCAGCACCGTCCCAATCAAAATGCCAAGGCCTTGAATCACCAGAATCCGGATCGCCAGTTGGATGCGGATATCCCGGGTAGTGAAACCGATCGCTTTTTTTACCGCAATAGCACTATGTTCACGAGCCATGACCAGTTTTAAAAACATGACTGTGATTAGTGCGCTTATCATTAAGGCAATCACCATCGCCGCCGCTTCCACCTGACTCAGGTTATCGACAATCCCACCCAGGGTCTGGGCAATAAAGCTGGGCACCGGGGTGACCTTGATATCCGGCAGCCCCCCGCGCAGTTCATTGGTTTTGAGAGCCAAATCGACACCTTCGGCCAGACTCAGATACAGGATATAGGCCTCAACATCCTCATTGTTAAAGTCAATGGCGGCCTTGGCCGTTTTTCCGCCGTAGGTAATATCCTGATAAATCCCGACGACGTTAAAGTTCATGGTTTCATCACCATAAACCACTGCGAGCGCATCGTCAACTTTTTTCCCCAGTTCCGCGGCATTCATTGACGACAAAGCGATCTCATTTTTGCCAACCGGTGCCTGTCCCGCCAGATAGACAAGCGGGAAAACCGATTCATCGCCGCTTTCCACCCGGATGTTCACCCCTTCACCCTGGTCGTTTTCGGCCTGAACATAGCCATTTTTATAAATGGCATATTTCTCAATATCAGGATCATTCTCCAGTATCGCCAAAACCCGCTGCTGCTGCTGAGTGAGCTGCGGTGAATACTTAATATCGATCCGAATATCTGATTCACCCACCCCCATATAGGTAATAAACGACGGATCCTGAATGGTCTGTTTCATATTCATTGGCAACAGCATCAAAAATGCCGAGAAAATAAAAACCAGCAAGATCACCCCATATTCCCGCCATTTACAGGCAAGTTCCCCCAGGGCGATAGTTAGATTGGGGTGTTTGAGGCCGGAGGACGGCAGCGTATAGTGCCCCTCCCGACGCCGTCCCCCGGCGCCCCGAAGCAGTTCTACCACGGTGCTGCGCAGATTTTTTTTGACAACCCGATGGCATCCCCAAGCCACCATGCCACTTAGGAGCAGCAGGCCGATAAACGGCAGCCCCCATTTTAGCCCTGGGCTACTCCCCATTCCGCAATAACGCACCACCGATACCGAAAAGAAATTACCAAATGGGATAGCACCCAGATAACCGATGATCCCGGCTACCCCCATCAAAATCTGATACTTCAACTGGTACAGGGTCGCGATGGCTTTTCCCGGAAAACCGATGGCCTTCATCTCACCAATGGATACCTGCTCATCGGCCATGGTTGCCCGGATAATAAAAGACAGGCAGAGCAGCGCCATAAAAATCAACAGCAGACTAATCGCGATGATAATCATAGCCACCAGGCCATAAGAAAACACATTAAAAAGATTAAGCAGACTACCGGTGATAGCTACCCCATTGGCGGGCAGCTCGGCCGCCCGATAGGCTTGCTCCAAAACCCCGGTATCCACCCCTTCTTTTAACAAAAATTCAAAGCTAACCTCCCATTCTCCCATGTGCTGACTGAGCGCTTCCTGATCGACCGGACTAATCAGAAACCGCTTCGAAGAGGTCATCGCCACATTCATCTGGGCATCCCGGATAATGGTGGCAACCTTTAACGCTTTGACAAAACCTTCCTTTTTGAGGGTAATTACATCGCCCGGAGCAATCCCCAGGGTTTCGGCATAATAAACCGGCACCCCGATTTCTCCATCCTTAACCGTGGCGATCTGGTTATCCATATCCAGCAAATAATCAAATCCCTCATTCTGAACCACAAAGCTGTTATCCATCAGTACCTTTTCAAGAGTTTCACCATGATAGATAATGTTAGCGTTATTAATCGTCAGCATCCTGACGGTAAGAAAATCTGCAATGCCGTCCTGGCTCGCCGCAAAACGATCCATAGCGGCGACTTCATATTCGCCCTTATGAATCTGCAGGTAATCCGGAGGCAGTGCCTTTTGGCCTAACCCATCATAAGAGGAAATCATCGTTCCCGCCACCCGCAGTCCACCGGCCATCAACAGCGCCGCCAGAATCAGAAAAACCGCCAGTGCCATGGTAATGGCGGGATTTTTTTTAAAGTCCTTTTGAATAAGACTTAGTAAAAGTTTCATGAGTAGTCTCCTTCTTTTCCAGGGTTCTGACACTTTTTAACCGGGCCGTCACTATTCCGGCCACGAGCAGTCCGATTCCGGTGATGATGATCAACAGAGCATTACCCCGTCCCACACCATAGCCGATGATTTCACCAATTTGAATGGCCAGTTTGCTGCTCCCCAGCATAAAAGGTTCAAAGATTAGATCTGATAAAATTCCCGCGGCGATAAAGGCCAGTATATAACCCATCTGGGTAATCAGACCAATCAGACCAAAAGCCCGGCCCTGAACGGTATTGTCCAGATTGGTTCGAATCAACACCTCCGCCCCAATTTGGATGGCTGGCATAAAGGCAAACATCATAAATCCAAACCCGGCTATCAGAACCAGGTTTTCACTGATGCCAATCAATGCAAAAAAGACTCCACAACCCAACAATCCCAACGATAGCATCTGCACATAAGATTTTGGATGTTTGATTATACTGATAATAAGGCTTCCTGCCATCATTCCCATGGCAATCACCGTGGTTAGAATCCCCAGCTCCCTTTCGCCGGCAATGGCTAGCACCAGCGGCTTACTTAACATCTGTACAAACCCCAGACAGAAGGTGGTAATCGTCATGATGGCAATCATCGTCATAATGCCCTTTTTGCTCCGGATAGCGGTGATGCCATCGCTCATTTCACTTATGAAATCCAAATTCGCTACTGCTCTTTTTCTGCTAACCAAACCTTTTCTCACAAAGGCGATGATCAAAACTGTGGTAAAAAACGTCAGCATATCCAATATGATCAAACTGCTCACTGGCGTTACCTGCAAAAGCAAACCAGCCACAGCCGGAGCAATCAGCAGCTTGGCACTGCTCGCCAACTGAACCATACCGCCAGCCCGGGCAAAATCCGCAGCGGATAAGAGATCAGTGATGGTGGCCTTAAAAGCCGGTTCTGTCAGAGCCGAAAAGACCGAGCTAATACCCGCGCCAACACAGATCGCCACCAGCGACGGGTAAGAACTCATCACCGCTACCAGACAGATCAGTAGTGCCAGTCCGGAAAACAGCTCACCCAGAATCATCATCAGTCGCCTGTCATAACGATCGGCCAACACCCCGCCCACCGGCGCCAGCAGTATCGCTGGCAGAAAGGCGCAAACGGCAAAGACTCCGGTAGCACTCACCGACCCGGTTCGATTTAAAATATAGATCGCCAATCCAAAATCGGTTAAGCCGCTGCCAATGCTGGAGATAAAAACACCTGCTAGCAGGACCTTGAATTTTTTCATTGCGGCGTTCTGATTTGGAAATCCTGCTATTATCTTTTGTTGCTTCATTTCTGTTTCTCCTTATTACATTCATTGACCGACCATCGGTCGATAGCTGGCTAAAAAATTTACAAATGCCGCCAACTTTTAAGTTAGACAAACATTTGTAAAAAGTCCTTCAGTTCTCCTTCTTTTGTCCCCAACATTCTTTCCATATTGGCCAGATAGCTCTGGATTTTTTCCGGATAGTCTTCTACTTCCCAATCCATAATATTGCAGTCAAAGAGCATATGACCAAGCAGTAAAATAGATTCAATCGTTTCCCGGGGATAATTTAAATGAAACAGATCGGCTTCAACCCCTTCGGCAACCGCATCTTCTAGTAGCGGGGTCATCCGTTTGAGCATGGCTTTGGTGTAAAACTGTTCCAGTTTGGCATTTTCTACCTTGTGCATTTCGTCCCTGATCGCCTCCGATCCTTCAAACTCCGGGGACTGGGCCATAATCGCCATCATCATCCGACTAATCAGCGGCACGGATTTGTCCTTAAGAATTTGTTCTGCCCGTTTGGCACCTTCTTCAACAATATTCAGAATAATCGCGGCCAGCACTTCTTCCTTGGATTTAAAATAATAATAGAAGGTGCCTTTGGCGATACCCACGATTTTTAAAATATCATTCACCGATGTCTGTTCGTAGCCCTTTGTTACAAATAACTCGCGGGCTACCATGAGGATTTCCTGTTTTCGGACTTCTCCTTCTTTGACTGTCTTCATTGAGTGCCTCCTGTTTTATCGACCGTCGGTCGATAACTAAATAATAAAATAAATCATGCGATCTGTCAAGATTTATTTTTAGCAAGGTATTGGGTTATTTTACTAATCCTCACGAGCAGAGAGGCAATACTGATCAGTAAGAACATGAAATAGAATTAAAGAAAACTTCCTTATCCGCAATACTTTGGATAAGGAAGTTTTTCTTAATTTTCAATCAGGGTTCTAATTTCTTCTATTTTTTCATCGATATTTGCATCCATCTGCTGGAGCGGTTCCTTAAATTGAAACGTGCCGACAATCGTATTTCCATTAAGACTTGCTTTCATTTTTTCAAAGCATTTGTCGGCTCCGCCGCCTTGGTGAGTTGCGGTCAGAATAATCTTTTTCCCGATAATGCTGTAATCGTGAAGAAAGGTATTCAGTGGGGGTGTCCATGTTCCGGCCCAAATCGGTGTGCCAATGACCAGAACCTCATAGTGATTCAAATCGATGATCGGATTTGTTAGTTTAGGCCGTTCTCCAAAGGTCACGCTTTTACCGCCCCATAAATATTTGCTGATTTTTCCAGTCGGGTATTTCTTTTGGGGAATCAGCCTGAATAGATCAACGGCCTCATTTTCGCCAATTTTCCGGGCAACTAAATCCATATTTCCTTGTAGTGAATAATAAATAACCGCAGTGTTCATTTTTCTATTGACCCCTTTCCGATTCACCCTTTAATTGTTTTACAAACTAGCTTATACCCATGAACCGCCAAGCCAAATCATTTTTGCACGCCAAAATTTCGGTTATGATCTTCTGTATTTCTTCTGATGATGTCTTAATCTTTATTTCCAGATATTTTTTTGCGGAATAATCTTCATCAGACATTTATCATCACCCATTTTGATGCTTTTCAGGAGCTCCACCTCAACTTGACACTGAAATGCTTTTTCAAAAAGCACCTGGCTGTAACCAGTGGTACATTGACACCAGGTATCGGTTTCCAGACGATCAACTCCTTCCAGCATGGGACAGGGACAAAAAGGAAATTGCAGATAAAGTTCACCATTATCACTATAAAGCCCCGCCGCATTGGCCCGATCCTGATTCCCGAATTCTTCCAAACTCGCTGATGCTGCAACCAGCTCTTTTACCAGCGCCAATTTCTCATCCATGCCGTAGCCGCACTGACAGTTTCTCCGGATCTGTAAAACGCCACCCTGATCGAATTGATTTTCCAGCCGTTCCATCGTCACTTTTACCCATGTCGGGTTATCCTCGGTTTTTACCTGTTTATCCGAGCCAAAAACGATTGCTTTAGCGACATCCTCATTGCTTTTATCTTTGACCGCCTGATAAATAACCTGTTCCTGCATTTTTCTGATATCAAACATATTAAACTCCTCCATTTTTGTTTTATTGATGGACTGATCGGCTTAATTGATTGCTGTATCTTTTCTATATTATAAGGTTTTCACATTAAAGATTTTCAAAAAATTAAAAACAGACCTCTTTTAAACCGACCGCTGTCCCTTGACAATTATCATTATAAAAGAAAGTCTGCGTCATTACTTCTGAATTCTTGCGTTATTTAATGGGAATACACAAATCCATGATCACATGACTGTTTTCTCGATCAATCTTGCGATAAATATCAAGTCCATAGCGCTCATCCATTTTATAACCACTGTTTGGCAACCAGATATTAAAAATGTCCTGAAGACTCTCATAAATATCCTTGATCAACCCATCAAAGCGGTAAACGGCAAATTTTCCGCCCTCAATGCTGGTCGTATTCTCAAGCCTTAAGTTCGCATCAACGGTCATACAAAGATCATACAAACATTGGCTAACCTTGGTAATGGAAGGATCATCGTAAAAACGTTCAATAAGAAGGGCATCGCAATTGACATACGCTTGATACTTCGCAACAAAGGTCAACCACTGCTCTCCCAGGTCAAGATAATTTCCCAGATACCGCTCATAGATCACCCAAAAATCCGCTAGCTCTCTGATTTCAATCTTCTGGTCGTATTCTTCAAAGGATTGAAATTTTGCCAGATGATCGGAAATATACGGATGCGGGGCACAGATGGCATTCACGGTTTTGCGAAATTCCGCCGGGGAAAGGTGATGGTGCTTCTTAAAGGCGGTACTGTAATTTGATGAACTGTAGCCATAGGTCATCCCGATATCGGTAATCGATTTATTCTTGCCAAGCTTCATTTCAATGGCACTTTGTTCCATTTTCAGGCGCTTGATAAAGGCATAGACACCTTCACCTGTTTCGGCTTTAAAAATTCTGCAAAAATAATATTTGGACAAATGACAATAATTCGCCACATCTTCGATTGTGATTTCCTCATTCAGGTTTTCAACAATATACAAAATCGCTTTGCTGACCAATTCATTTGTAACCATACCGCCCTTTTCCTATTCTCTAACTTACACATTTCGATTCATGTCCTCTGTCTTGCCATGTTTCCGGTGTTTTTTTAATACTCTGGCTAGTCAGGCGTCTTCTTCATTCCAGCGGTATCGCCGATTTTCTCGCAAAATCTCGAGATCACAATGCAGACAGAGACCGTTATGGCAACAAATTGGTTCGCCACATTTGGGACACGCCCACTGTTTTTTTTCGCTCTCTAGAAAAGCTACCATCCCATTTTTCTGAAGTGCTTGCAGGTTTTTAATCATACTCATATGATATTTAGTCCGATAACGCTTATCCAAACCCTTTAATCGTTTACAAGGAAACTCACTGCATTCATAACAAAAACGAACTCGCCCATTTTTGAGTAACTCACACCGATCGCCCATGTGGGTGCAGTTTTCACCTCTGGGAATACAGCCGGGACAGTATTTTCGATTAAATCCCTGCTTTTTTAAATCTCCTTTTTTCATTTGATAGGCGACACACAAGCTGCAATTCATGCCACAGGGTGCGATCAGGTTATCTTCCATAAAAATTACCTCCCATTTATTTAAAATCTACTGATTTAACCGCTTATGACTCACGTTCTCTTATTTCTTTAGGTGAGTAACTCGCTTTATCAAATACTATAATTTAATTGGATCGCTGTCAATACTTAAAATTTTATCAGAATAACCGATGCGTTGACAAAAAAATAATTCTGGTCTATACTAATAATATGAATATATTTTATCTATATTCATATTATTGAGAGGTGAAGCGTGCCAAAAATATATTCAAACGAAAAACGACAAGAAATCAGAAATCAGCTTATGACCGTTGGCTTGGAGCTCATCAAACAACATGGTCTTAAAAAAATGAGTATTCACGCACTAACAAAAAGAGTAGGTATTGCTCAAGGGACCTTTTATAATTTTTTTAGCTCAAAAGAAATGTTGGTTTATGAACTTGCTAATGCTTACCAGCAAAGCATAAATCATAAGCTTGACGAAATTATTAAAGCAAAGGGGCACCTTGAACGCAATGATTTGCGCGAACTATACGATTGCATGTTTTTAAGCGATGAGAATAATGTCTATCGTTTTCTGACAAGGGAAGATCTTCAGCTTTTATTCACCAGACTTCCCGGCGACTGTTTTCATAAAATGACCGATATAAAAGCAGAAATGGAAAGAAATTTACGCCATGCGAGCGAAAAAAAAGAGCAATATGATCTCGATGCAGTCATTAACTGGATTCAGCTCATGAATCTCACCCTCCAAAATAAAGATATATTGGTAAAAGCCGGGATTGAGAAAATGATCCTCCAGCTGATCGAAAACATGTTAGATGAATTATTTTAGCAGACAACGAAAGGAATACAATGATGAAGTTCTATGAATACGGAGATAAAAACTTACCATCGATCATGCTCATTCACGGTGCCGGTTGGTCCTATTGGCTTTATTTACAGGAAGCCCGATTATTGCAGCATAAATACCATGTGATCTTACCGGTAATCGACGGACACGGCGAAGAAGCTGAAGTTCCTTATACCTCTACTGAAGAAATTGCCAGTCAATTACTTGATTACATTGATCACAACAATGATGGCAAACTTTTCGCCCTTAGCGGGGTTTCGCTGGGCGGACAGATCGCCATTGAACTCTTATCAAGAAGAGCAGACCTTGCCGAAAAAGCAATTATCGAAAGTGGCCTGTGTATTCCCCAACCAGCTCTTTTGAAATACAGTCTCTTTGTCTATAAACATTTTGGAAAATGGATGTTTTCAAAAAAATTTAATCAGTGGGCACTAACGATGCTTCCCAAACAAATGCATTTACCTGATGATATTGCCAAGTTATATTTGCGAGATATCCCGGCTGTTAAAGTAGCAACAATGAATCGGGTTTTTTACACCTATTACAAATATGAACTGAAAGACAGCTTAAAAAATAGCCAGAGCGATATCATTTACTGGTATGGCAGTAAGGAAATGAAGTGTATTAAAGCGTCCGGAGCGCTATTCCAAGCCACTGTTAAGAACTGTCAATTAATTGAATTGCCGGGTTATCGGCATTCCGAAATCAGTGCTTATCATCCCGATGAATGGGTGGAGAGAGCTGAGGCATTTTTTAATCGTTAAAACGTGAGCTAACATTTGCAAAATCCACCTCATTCCAGCGGCAGCACGTATTCTTTTGCTAACCAGCCCTATTTCATTATTTTTTTTACTCGTTTGAGATGAGCATCATTAAATGGTGGATACCTTAAGCAGATGTCAAGCTTGTTACTCTTTTTTAGTACACCTTTACAATGCGAAAGGGTTCTAAAACTTGCTTCACCATGATAGCTTCCCATACCACTTTCTCCTACACCGCCAAAGGCCATATAGGAGCTTGCCACCTGTACAACTGTATCATTAATACAGCCGCCGCCAAATGAAAGCCCATCAATGATGATTTTCTCGTTTTGTTTTGATGTTGTAAATAAATACAGTGCCAATGGTTTTGGTCGCTGGCTTACTTTTTTTACAACTTCACTGAGTTCGCGAAAGACAATAATTGGCAAAACGGGTCCAAAGATTTCTTCCTGCATAATGACATCTTCCCATCCGACAGGATCTAAAACAGTGGGTTCGATTTGATTCGAGAGCAAATTGGACTTGCCGCCAATGATGACATTTTGTTCATTAATTAAACCGGTTAATCGGTCAAAATGTTTTTTGTTTATTATTTTAGGGTAATCATTATTATTAAGCGGATTCTTTCCATACATCTTGATGATGTTTTTTTGCAACGCCTTAATGAATTCGTCCTTGATGCTTTCGTGAATCACCAAATAATCCGGTGCCACGCAGGTTTGGCCGGCGTTTAAATACTTTCCCCAGGCGATGCGTCTGGCAGCCAGATTGATATTGGCGGTTTTGTCGACAATACAGGGACTTTTCCCACCCAATTCTAAGGTTACCGGGGTTAAATGCGCGGCTGCTTTTGCCATAATCGTTTTTCCCACCGCAACACTGCCAGTAAAAAATATATAATCAAATTTTTGCTCTAACAATGACTCATTTGCCTCTCGGCCGCCTTCTGTAAAGCTTATGTAGCCGGAATCAAAATGCGAACTGATGATCTCGCCAATCAGCTTTGAGGTATGGGGTGAATAATTTGAGGGCTTTATCATTGCACAATTGCCGGTTGCGATGGCTGCGACTAGTGGAACTAAGCTCAGTTGAAATGGATAGTTCCATGGTGACATAATTAGCACCACACCATAGGGCTCTTGATAAACGCGGCTACTTGACAGGAACTGCGTAATCGGCGTCTTGACACGCTTTGATTTTGCTAAACGCTCTATATTTTTAAGCATAAATCCGATTTCTTCTAAAACAATGCCAATCTCGGTTGCATACGCTTCAAACGCCGATTTGTTTAAGTCCTCTTTCAGTGCCGCCATGATTGCCAGTTCATTCTTTTGAATGGCCTTTTTTAAAATATTAAGTTGTTTTTTTCTGAAATCGATACTTTTTGTTTCACCACTTAAAAAATATGCTCGTTGGTCATCGACTACTTTTTTTATTGAATCCATTTGATTACCTACCTCTTCAAGACCGGCGAAGGAACCGACCCGATTGTTTTATTTGCCTTCGACGCAAGCGTTGCTTTTCGTATTTGCTTTATTTCAAGTTTATCCGCATACATTTTCTGATCCACATGATGATAAAACCGGGTTATATTTTCCCAGGCCTCAGCCTCGTAAACATCCGTACCGATTGCCACTTCAAGGGGATACTCAAAATGGCTGGCGGCCCGTTTAAGCTGTTTTCTCAGCTGGAGAGAACTGAGCTTAACAACCGTTTCGGTGGTATTTTCGATCAAGATGGCAAATTCATCGCCACCAATTCGATAGCACACCCCTTCCGGCCTAAACGCCTCATCCATCATTGTAAAAAGGGTCTTAATGGCGACATCCCCAGCGGTATGGCCATAGTGATCATTGATGTATTTCAGTTCATTTAAATCCAGCAGTACCAGTCTAAAAGGTTCTTCTTTATTTCTGAATTTTTCAAAATCGCGTTCAAATGCCGCCCGATTGTTCCCACCGGTTAAAACGTCTTTGTAGGCAAGGGTTTCATAAAGATCCCGCTCCTTCTGACTCTGAAGACTCCTTTTAAAATACAGATAGGAATCCAGCAGCAGCAAGCCAAAAAAGATAAGACTGCCAATTCTTAAAAAAATCGAGGTGTAGTCAAATTGGTTGGTAAAAAAGGCGATCCCTTCAAGCATAACGCTAAGAAACAATACACTCATATATTTAAAAAATTGTATTGCATTCTGATTTTTTTCTTTAACAATCTCGGACACCATCAGCAGCACAAACACGATGACATTAAAAAAAATGACGAAATACATGAGGTTCATGATCTCAATAAATTCACTGAGCCCCCATCCCTGTAAGAGCATTTCGGTAATTAATAGACCCAGGTACAGCCCCGCCGTTACCTGCATCACTCGTTTGTCCCGTTGTTTCACAAAAATTGTTTCTTTCACATACAAAGAAAAAAAGCATCCCATCAACGGCACCATCAGGTAGCTGATCCCTCCGATAATGTATCGATTTCCTGTGAATAGTTGCAAAATTCTGGCCTCCGATAAAATCAGGACACTGGTTGATACAACTAGTAAACCTAAATAGAAAAAGCGATTGTCGGCGAGACTCTTTGAGAAAAAAGAAAAAACAATCGAAATCATCCCCATGATGAACAACACCAGAAAAACGACAAAACCGCTGAACCCCTGCTTAAACACATAATAAACCAGACTCGAATCTTCTCCCAGGATGACCTTATTAATATGACCTGAAAAAGCAGTTACCCCGCTTTTTAACACCAGTTTTAAGGTTTTTCCCTGAAAACCGGAAGGAAGCTTGAACATCACCCAGGTACTCGCCGCCGGAACTGCTATTCCCCGGGCAACAGGTTTTTCCACGCGATGGATTTCTTCGCCATCCAAATAAACAATCATATCCTGCATTGATGATCGAAGCAGCAGATAATTCATCTGATTGGCAACCTTTGGAAGTATTACTGAGGCCTCATACGTAGCACCCGGTTCAACCTCAAGATCGACCGGCAGACTGACGCCCGACTCCTTCACTTCGTTATAACCGACTGTCCAGTTTTTAGAAAGGATTATCACATTTTCTTCAATAACACTAAGATCCTCATTACTGTGTACGCTCGCTAAAAAGAGCACCGTCACAACAAAGATCAATACAACCGATATGACGACGCTCTTATTTCTTTTTTCTGTCTTTCTGAGTTCGCTTTCCATTCTATTCTCCTACTGAAATAACTAAATGACAGTGCATCTAACTTAATACTATAAATTAGTTGGCTGCATCTGTCAATATTGACTGCCCTAACTATTGCAGGAGTGCCTAGAATCTCGTTTTAATTCTTGATTATGGCTCTAAAAATCTTTCTACTGCGTCCGAAATTTACTGCTTCTCATATGGCACAACAAAGGTGAAACGGGTATACTTACCGAGCTCCGAGTCGATTGCTATTTCGCCACCGATCGCGCTGATTTCGGCATTGACTGCGGCCAGACCCACACCTCTGCCGGAATACAAATCGACGGTATTTTTGGTTGAAAAGTCGTCCAGAAAAATCGTTGCCAGTCTTTGTTCCCGGGTGAGTGTTGCAAACTCTTCAGCTGAATAAATTTGCTTTTCCAGTGCTTTTTTCTGGATAATCTCCAGATCAATGCCCTTGCCGTCATCCGCCAGGGAGATTAAAAAGTGGTCGCCTTCATTTTTAAGCTCACAGGTAATTTCTCCGCATTCCGGTTTTCCCGCGCCCTCGCGCTCATCCGGGTCTTCAATGCCATGGTCAGCCATATTACGAAACACATGAACCAGCGATTTCATAAAAGAAGCATAGCGATCTCTGTCAATAAACACATCATCCCCACTAATGATGATATCATCAATCTCTTTGCCAAAACGGTCTGCCAGCGTCTTTACATAATCATTATAATCCCTAATCAGGTCTTTTACATTAATGAAGAAAAGACTGTGAAATAGCTTAAGAATCTCAGTTTGCTCTTCTTTTAGGAACACCGTCGCAATTTTATTTTCGATTTCGGCAACCCGCTGCCGACTGACCGTCACGCGATCTTCATTTTCAAAATACTGGGCTCCCAGCGCCTCAGTAATAATTTCGCTATCTTTTTCTAACAGTTGATCACAGTCAATCTGCTCAATGAATTTCCGAATTTCATCGTTAGTAATGGTTTTTATCCGGTTTTGCATCTCACTTAAAGCGTCTTCCAACCGATGTAAACCTTGGGAGGTGTGAAAAAGGCCATTCAGAGCAAAATCACCCTTCATGGTATGAACAATCCGAAAGACATACTGCAAAATTAATTGGGGGCTCTGCTTGTTATCCAATAGCGGCAAGACATCTTTTTTTATAAAGCTCTGCAATTCCTCGATGGACTGAGTAATTTCGCTTTTACTGCTGATGGCCCGGACAATCAGCTTAATATTATTTTTTTCTTCTATCGTTTTTAGCTCCAGGGCTTTTTTTTGCGTCACATCCGTCAGAATCATCATAATTGATTTCCCCGTCTCGTGGGGAATAATTTTATACTCCGTGTGAATATACCGCTCATGAATTTTTAATTCCGGCGGTAGGATCGACAGGTAAACCTTATTTTGTGTTGCATCACCACTGAGAAAGACATTTTCAAAAACATTTTGCATCATCCTGATACCGTCGGTGTCAACATAACGTTTAAGCACTTCTAAAAAAGGTTGCCGACCGATTGAAACGCCAAAAATACTATCACATTCCCGGCTGTATTCTTCAGAAATAAGCAGGTCATTGCCAAAGAAAAGAAACCCTTGTCCGGCATGATCCAAAAGATTCTTGATGGCGGCATTTTTTTGCTCAATCTCAATGCGATGCCGTTTCTCGGTTTCATGGGTTTGCTTTAAGATCCGCTGCTGAGCACTTAAAAGTTTGATTTCCCGTTCCTTGGTTTTAGACATTTCAATTAGAAACTCTCTGATATTAACAACCCCGGCATAATTTTTATTATCGAGAATCACGATAAAATCATAAATACTGTCCTGGTTTCTGCTCATAGCAATAAAACCAAGCTTAGCCATATCACAGCTTTTATCCACACAGGTCAGATCTGATTTCATCAGTAGGGTCACATCGCGGTCCATATACAAGGCATAGCCAAATTGACTGCCTATTTTCTGGTAGAAATCGTTCCGCATCAAAATACCGATTGGTTGTTCGTCATTGACAATAACAACGCCTTCCGCTTCTTTGTTTTGTTCAAAGTAATGATGAATCGTGTTTCCCCTCTCCATCGCCGAAAAGGTTGGAACCGCCTGCGCCAGTTTAGCAATCGTTTCAATCATTAGATCTCTCGTCCTTCCAAAATCAAGCTAAAAATTAAGCTAATGCTTCTGCTATCGTCGTGATCACCTGATCATTGGCAAAAGGTTTGGTAATATAATTTTTAGCACCGGCATTAAGGGCCTCCAGAATCGTACTGCCTTTACCGAGGGCGGTAATCATCACGACTTTAGCCGCCGGATTAACTTTGATAATATTTTTTAAAACGGTAATGCCATCGACATCCGGCATGGTAATGTCCATCGTGACCAGATCAGGGGATAGGTCTTGATATTTTTTAAGACCCACCGCGCCATCACCGGCTTCCCCAATAATTTCGTGATTTGCTGTTTCCAATATTTTTCTGAGTTTTTTTCGGGATACTGCTGAGTCATCCACAATCAATATTTTAGCCATAAGAAACGCCTCCTCTTACTTATTTTAAAATCCTAGGGTGTTACTAACAGTTTTTTAGAACAAAATTTGGGCTGGTAGCCGCATACAGAAAATCGATTTTTCCAAAGCTTAAATAACAGGGAATCACGTACAGTGCTCCTGTTGGTTTTACCTCACCAGCTTTTTTTACTTCTGTGACCAGCAGATCCAGCTCAATCCCTCGATGGGCCAGTTGAGATAAGAATAACCCATTATGACAGTTCATAAATTCGCCCAACGCATCGATCGCCAGTTCGTTCATCCCACTAATCTCTTCTTCTGCATAAATACCAGCAAACTGTGCCAGCACTGTTTCCGAAGCTGCAAAACCGCTAAAGAAATTATACTCGCCTTCAGTTCCCTGAGTAACCAGATAATCATAGGCATAGGAATCCACGGTAACTGCGGCTTCCATCCGGATTTCATCATCGATAAAGCGGACAATATTTCTAAGGAAAAGTTCAAAATAGTCACGAAGTATTCGATCATCATCCCCTGATAAATTTTTTAGAAATATTTCTGCAATTTTCGTGATGTCATTGTTTTTAAGCACCTGGATCTCATCGCCAGTCAGCTTAGAATCTGCTTTGTATTGAAGCATCGCGTCTTCATATTGCCCCAGGGAAAAGATGCCCTTCTCAATAAGAAGCTGTCCCAATAAACTATTTGATTTTTTTTGGGCGTTTAGCAGTTCGACCACCTGATTTTCAATAAGGTACCCTTCCTCAATGGCTAATTCGCCAAATCTTTTATCCTTTGCTGCCTGAAGCTTATGGATTTTATCAACTTGCTCTGCATTCATATAACCAGCATCAATCGCCAGAACACCTAATTTCACCTTGACTGATTGCTGTTGTGCTAAAACCATTCTGAGTTCTTCTGGTTTGATTAAATTTTTCTCCAGAAGATAATTGCCAAAATACTGATTAAACATAAAAATTCCTTTCAATAACGATTTAAATAGTATCAACAGTCTGCGTACTAAAACAAAGAGTCGCTCATTAATAAGCAACTCTCCGACTGTGAATAAAGAATAACCCGCTTCTGACCATAATATTTCGATTGTACAGGGGGGCAATCAGAATATTATCAATCAGAGAGTGTTTATCGATCATTCTAAATTATTTATTCATCTTAGATTGTACCCGGATCATAACCCTCTTTAAAAGGCATTCCCGGTAATTTTTGAGTTAAGAATTGGTTAAATTTGTGTTAAGTGCCCTTTTCTCCAAATTTTAACCCTTTTTTAACCTTTTTAACAATTACCCAGGCTCATTGATGTGTTATGCTGTGTAACGATATGATCAAACCTTTAAAAATTAGAGCAGACCGCTCTTTAAATAGTTAAACCGATTAAAGGAGAAAGTGATGATGAAAAGACGAAGTATAAGTGTGGCCGTGGCTTTTATTTTAGGTGTTAGCTTATTATCCGGCTGTACCCAGAGTGCTGGTGCCGAGAAAGTGGATCTAAACAGCTTAAGTCTGGACGAAATTGTGACCGCTGCCAAGACCGAAGGCCGGGTCGATTCCGTCGGCATGCCCGATACCTGGGCCAACTGGGGTGAAACCTGGTCAGAGTTGAAAACGACTTACGGGCTGGAGCATTCCGATACGGATATGTCCTCGGCGGAAGAGCTGGCCGTTTTTGAATCCGAAAAAAATAATGCCACCAAAGATATCGGTGATGTTGGTCAATCCTTTGGTCCCGTTGCCGAAGAAAAAGGGCTCACGCAGGCCTATAAAACCAGCTATTGGGACAGTATTCCTGATTGGGCCAAGGATGATGACGGCGACTGGATTATTGGTTATTACGGCACCATTGCCTTTATTACCAATACCGCCCTGGTTCCAAACCCGCCGAAATCTTTTGCTGATCTTATGACTGGGGATTATGTTGTCGCCGTCGGGGACGTCACCAAAGCCTCCCAGGCCCAAAACGCCGTGCTGGCCGCAGCGATTGCCAATGGCGGATCTGAGAGCAATATTAAGCCCGGACTGGATTTCTTTAAAAAGCTGGCTGAACAGGGTCGACTGGACAAGGGCGAGTTGTCTTTATCCCGCCTCGAAAAAGGTGAGGTGGCCGTGGCTATTTTATGGGATTATAACGCCCTGGGTTACCGGGAGCAGTTTTTAACCAACAATCCCAATGCCGCCTTTGCGTTAAATGTCCCGGTTGACGGTTCGATTCAAAGTGGCTATGCTACCGTGATTAACGCCTATTCCAAGCGTCCTCATGCGGCGGCGTTGGCCAGAGAATATATTTTAAGCGACGAGGGCCAGATTAACCTGGCTAAAGGTTTTGCCAAACCGATCCGCAGCGACGTTGTTCTGCCGCAGGAAGTCGCCGCTAAAATGATTCCCGACGAACAGTATGTCAAGGCCAGAATGGTAAAAGACCGGGAAGCCTGGACTGCCACAACCGAAACCATTGGCACCCTCTGGCAGGAAGATGTCATGGCTTATGCCAAATAAAATAGCTTAAGCTTCCGAAATGGTATTGAATATCGTTTTAATATCATATTTAAAATTGTATTACAGCAAATTAAAATCGCCCTGAATACACGACCGTGTATTCAGGGCTTATAACGAGGGGAACGATGGGGAAAACAGTCTTTATCTTAGTGGATGGTTGCGGATTTGATCTGGCAACCGAAAATTTTGGATTTATGGAACATCTGGTGGAATCCGGGCGATGTGCCAAATATAAGGTCATGGGCGAGCTGCCCTCCAGCTCCCGGCCGATTTATGAGACCCTGTTTACCGGCCTTCCGGTTTGTGAACACGGGATTGTTAACAATCTGGTGGTACGCCACTCCCAAAAGGAGAACCTGTTTCGTTTGTGCCATCAAAATAACCTAGTAACCGCCGCTGCCGCCTATCATTGGATCAGTGAGCTTTATGTTAAAGCACCCTTTAACCCCTTAACCGATCGCCTGCAAATGGAAGGCGATGGCATTGACCATGGCATCTACTATTTTGATGACAGCTATCCCGATTCCCATGTTTTTTCAGATGGCGAGTTTCTAAGAACGCGCTTTGCGCCAGATTTTTTATTTGTTCACTCCATGAACATTGATGATGCCGGACATCATCGGGTTCTGGACCCGCAACGCTATCAACAAAAAGCCATGGAGATGAACGTGATCCTATCGAGCTTTATTTCAATCTGGATGGAAGCTGGCTATGCCATCGTTCTGAGTGCCGATCATGGTATGAATCGGTATGGTTTTCATGGCGGAAACACCATCGATCAGCGAACAGTCCCTTTATATATTTGTTCGCCCACTGTCAAAACAGGATTTTTTACCGATGAACCCATCTCACAACAGTTAATCGCGCCTTTACTGTGCAAACTGCTGATGATTAATGAAGGTCGCGAGATGCAGGATTTAAGGAGTCAGAAAATTGAATTTCTTGAGTCGTAAAAAAATCGACACCTACCTTTTAGCCTTGATTCCCTTTGTGCTGCTGACTCTGTTCTTTGAAATAATCCCCCTGGTCATGACGATTTTTCGTTCCTTTATGGTCGAAGGGGGCACAGGTATTACCCTGGATCACTACGTTGCCATTTTCACCAAGCCCCTTTATCAGCAGGCCATTGTCAACAGTCTGATCATCTCGATCGCTTCGGCTTGCGTGGGGATTGTGATTGGTTTCTTTGGAGCCAAGGCTGGAAACAGCACCGATTCCAAAACCAAAACCTGGTTTATGACGATTCTTAATATGACCTCAAATTTTGCCGGGGTGCCACTGGCTTTTTCCTACATGATTATGTTTGGCTCTACCGGCGTATTTGTCATCATCGGTTCAAAACTGGGGATTGATGCCCTGGCTCATTTTGATCTCTATACGGTAACGGGACTAGCTTTTATCTATATTTATTTTCAGATCCCGCTGGCGACCCTGTTACTGTTTCCGGCCTTTGAGGGAATCCGCAAGGAATGGATTGATTCGGTAAAACTGCTGGGTGGATCGATGTGGGAATTCTGGAAATCTGTGGGAATCCCGGTGCTGACACCAGCGATTCTGGGAACCATGAGTGTTCTTTTTGCCAATGCTCTGGCTGCCTATGCAACGGCTTATGCCCTGCTGCAGAATAATTTCTCGTTACTGCCAATCCGAATTACCGAGCAGTTTGTGGGCGATATTGTCCAACGACCGGCCTTCGGGTCAGCCCTTGCAGTCGTCATGATGCTCTTGATGGTACTCGCAGTGCTGCTCCAGAATTACATGGTAAAAAAACAGGGAGGCCGAAATCAATGACTGAAAAACCAAACAGTAAGCCGATTATCCTGTTGATTTGTTTTTATCTGATCTTACTAATTTTGATGACCTTTATCTATTCCATTTGTATGGAATGGCGGGATATTCTCCCCCATGGCCTGACCTTCCGGTATTATATTGAAATTTTTACCGATATGGAGTTTCTGATCGCCATTGTTCGCACCATTATTATTTCGGTGGTACCGGTAGTAATTTGTACGGTTACTGTACTCCTGGCGATGTATGTTATTTTACTTTATTTACCGGGGCTTGATAAATACATGCAGATTCTCACCATGATCCCTTATTCTATTCAGGGAGTCATCTTATCGATTGGGGTCTTGTCACTCTATGCCAATGCACCGATGCCGCTGTCTAATCGTTTTGTGATGCTGACCGGAACCTATTGTATTATCATTTTGCCTTATATTTATCGGGGTATCAAGAATTGCATGACAACTATCAATGCCAAGAATTTAATCGAGTCGGCCCAGATTCTTGGTGCCAGCAAAGCCTATGCCTTTATTTCGATTATCATCCCGAATATTTTATCCGGCATTAAGGTGTCGCTGATGTTATCCATGGCGATTATTTTTGGCGATTTTGTGGTGGTTAATATTATTGGCGGAAACTATTATCAGACGGTTCAAATCTATCTCTACCGCGCCCTATTCCGATCCGGTCAATTGAGTAGTGCCATCATCGTTGTCCTGTTTCTCATCACCATGGCCTTGTCAGCCGGTGTATATGCCTATAAAAAGCCACATCATGACCAGGAGGAAATTTAAATGGCAACCATTGAATTAAAAAACATCAATCACTTTTATGGCAAAAATCACGTTTTAAAAAATCTTGATCTGGTCATTGAAGCCGGGAGTTTTGTGACCCTGCTCGGACCTTCCGGGTGCGGCAAAAGCACCTTACTGCGGGTGCTTTCTGGTCTGGAAACCATTTCGGATGGCCAGATTATTTTAGGTGGCCAGGACATCACCCATAAAGACCCCAAGGATCGGGATATCGGGATGATTTTTCAGCAATACAGTCTGTTTCCCAATATGACTGTTCTGGAGAACATCCGTTATGGACTCAAGCTTAAAAAAATGAAGCCGGAAATCATTGATGAAAAAGCTCGCAATGCCATCCAGATGGTGGAACTTACAGGAAAGGAGCACCACTATCCGGCTCAGCTTTCCGGCGGCCAGCAACAACGGGTTGCCATTGCCCGGTCCATCGTAACCAAACCCAAGGTGCTGTTACTGGATGAACCCCTAAGCGCCATTGATGCCAAACTGAGGCGTTCACTACAAGCCCGGATTAGAGAAATTCATAACGAAATGAAGATCACCTCCGTTTTTGTGACCCATGACCAAAATGAAGCGATGATTATGTCGGATGTCATTCACCTGTTTAACAATGGCAAAATTGAGCAATCCGGAAAACCCTTTGACATCTATACGGCACCAAGCACCTATTTTGCAGCAGAGTTTATGGGTAATTACAATATTATTCCCGGCCAGGTCTTTTCAACTATTTCCGGCGAAGATTATCCTGATGGACAAAAAATCGCCATCCGTCCGGAAACAGTGGAAATCTCGTCCGAGCCCCATGCGTTTCGAAACGAAGCCTATCAGTTCACGGGCATCATTAAAGAGCACACCTTAAGGGGTAACATTTTAAGCTATACGATCAAGGCTAATGGGCTCACCCTAAAGGCGGATGTTTTGTTTCGCAGCTTTAAGTTATTTGATGATCACACGACGGTTAATCTACTGATTGAAAAGCGTAATTGTCTTAAGATTTGAGCGGATTTGAGATTATTAAATAAGCCCTATATGAACCCCAATAATAAAGTTGAGACCGCAAGAAAACCAGGTCCTGTATAGATTTCTCCAATAACAACACATACTACGGCCGCGAATGGCAATTCCGACCGCATTAATGTGAGAATACCTTTTTTTTAATTTATCATCCGGCCCCTCATATTTACGCGTTTTAGTTATCAAATAGATACCAATAGACAATTTGTGCCAATTGCTCCTCATATTCTCTTTTGTCGACATCTTCCGGTAGTTTAGCCATTAATTCGGAGGTGCCCTGAACCAGAAAATAAGCCATTTGAGACATCACCAGAGGATTGGCGGTGCGCTTTATGACATGGGGACTATCTTTACAGAAGTCATAAATTCCGGTTATTATTTTGTCATAGAACGCGCCGATAATTTTGTTTAATTCAGGATTTGCCAGGAGAATACTGTCAAAGTCCTGAAACATAACCTGATTTTCAAACGCATGATCCATGCCATTATGAACGTATTTTATAATCGCCGCTTTGGCATGATCCGGCTTCTCATTGAGATTTTGTGTCAGTTCGCATAAATCCGCAACATTTCTTTCCAGATGGATGATCATAATCTCCTGAAAAATGCTTAATTTATCCGGAAAATAATTATAAAAGCTGCCGGTTGCAACCCCGGCCTCCTTGGCAATTTCTTTGGTATTGGTATGATAATAACCCTTCACATTAAACAAGTGTTTTGCCGCTTTTAATATTTTTTGTCGATTTAAAATGGTTCGCTCCTGGATTTTCTTTTCTTTCTCCATTTTCCTACCCCTGCCTTCTCTATAAACATCCTCTAACTCTTCTTAAGGATAGTCTGAAAGTGATTATTTTGCAAGATCTTGTTAAAAATGAACTATCGTTCATTTTTTTTATTGACAATCGATTTATGATAACCTATACTGATTATAAAAGTGAACTATATTTCATTTTTAGGAGGTTGATATGAAAGCAGAAAAATTATTCAATAAAAATTTCGTTATTATTGGCATCGGACAATTCATCAGCATGTTTGGCAATGCCATGCAGCGCTTCGCCTTTTCACTTTACATTCTTGATCTTACCGGCTCGGCCGCGGTGTTTTCCCTGATTATTTCGCTATCCATTTTACCGGCCATTTTCCTGGCACCGATTGGCGGTGCGATTGCCGACCGGATGAGTAAAAAACGGATGATGGTCGTCCTCGATTTTTGTTGCACCATTATCATTGCTTTTTTTGCTGCTTTCATTTATGGCAATGACCAGCAAATCCTCTGGATCGGGATTCTCATCTTTGTTTTGTCGATTATTAACAGTGTTTATGAGCCCACTGTCCGGGCCAGCATCCCCAGCGTCATTGCCCCTGAACATTATAATGCTGGAAACAGTATGATCAGTCAGATCAGTGCTCTAACGATGTTACTCGGTCCCATCTCAGCGGGATTCTTGTATGGGATCTTGGGGCTTAAGGTTATTCTGATAATTAATATGATCAGTTTTTTTGTTTCTGGTGTAATGGAATTGTTCTTAACCATCCCTTTTAAAAAAAGCAAAATGAACGCCTCGCCACTTGTGACTTATGCCAAAGATATTAAAGCAACGCTTAAATTCTTATCTCAGGATAAACCCTTTGTTTTATACATCTTGTTTATGGCAGCCGGAATCAATCTTTTTATGACCCCACTTTATACGGTGGGTGTGCCCTATGTCGAAAAGATTATTCTGGGGGTATCCGATCAACTCTACGGCATCTCTGAAGGCCTACTGGGAATGGGGATGATTATCGGAGCTATCTTTTCGACAGTTGTTGCTAAATATAATCCTTTTGAAAAGCTGCATCGGCTCTTTATCCTTATGGGCATTGGTATTCTGGGGATGGGTTTGAGTTTAACCCCCTGGCTACTTGGTAGCACTCCACCGCATCTGACCGCTTATATCCTCTTTACCCTGTTCGGATTTATACTGATGTTTTTTGTTGCCAATGTCAACATCCAGGCGCTGACCTTTATTCAGCTGCAGGTCCCCCAAAATTTAATGGGTAAAACCATGGCCCTGACCACCGCTCTATCCACGGCTTTTATGCCCATTGGACAAATTATTTTTGGCCAGCTCTATGATAAATTGAGTTCTGGTTTAATTGGAATTTATCTGATCATCACCGCTTTGACCTTTGGTGTCGCAAAAATCCTCCAGTACATGAATGCCTGTCGCTTGGAGATCGAACACGCTTAAGCAATTTAATCGTGAATGTGCTTATACCTATAAAGACGCAAAAACGTAGTCTAAAGATATTAACGCCATACCGCCGATGCCAGTCTCATATTTACTCTGCTGCACGATATCACGCAACTTTTTTAGCGATATCAATGAGCACCCCCAGCACTCCTTTTTTTCTCACCAGAAAAATCATCGGCAGAATAATCATCAATGCTCCAAAGACGACAATCAGCGGGGAAAAACCAGTTTCTACCATAAATTTGGTAACGTCATCCCCTTGTGGTACTTCTGTAAATATACTGCAAATGGGCACCAGAATCCAAGCAAATACAGAAGCAATACTGATCAGCGAAAACATGAAATAGAATTGATGATAGAGCATTCCCTTCTGGGTTCGTCGATAAAAAAACAACAGCAAAAAACAAACGATAATCGGGAATAATGCTCCTGCCGCATGAAACAAGGCAAATTGAAAGCGGTTAAACACACCGCCTTCATAAGCCATACTAGCACTCAGAATGCTAAATTTTGTGATTTTTGCTCCACATGCCAATGCTACCAGACAATGTCCTGCTTCATGCAAAGTGATATAAGTTACGACTGCAATCACCGTGGCTAGTATTGTTGATAAGACATACTTTGTTTTGATATTCATTTCCAATTCTCCTGACTTTGACATTCAGTCTCAATACCCAAGTCAATTTTTTTGACCTGTGGGCATAATTATTTGAAATATAATCTGTTATTAATTTTGGGGGGATTACCATTTTAAGCAGTCTGGCCATTTTTCAGTTTCCACAAAGGTATCCACCAGTACATTCGCATTTTTAATGATCGTCTGGTCAAATTCCAGATAATTTAACAAGGCAATGGCATTTTTTGTTTGCGCCGGGCCAGCGTGTAGTTGATAATCAAAAAGAATGGTTTCATCGGTGATGGTCTCCTGAAAATGATAATTATTATAGGTTTTCGATAGAATATTGGTGAGTTCGATGTCATGGGTAGCAATCAGACACAGACAATTTTTCTGGTCAAGATAATTAAGGATTGCTGATGAGGCTGCAATCCGTTCAATGGTATTCGTGCCTTTTAGTATTTCATCAATAAAACAAAGGCAGGGATGATGGCTCACCTGATCAAGGGTCCGCTTCAGCGATTTGATTTCCGCCATAAAGTAACTGTCGCCAGTCAATATATCGTCTCGCACGGCCATGGACGTAATCGGCAGACAATGGCAAAGAGAAAAACTGCTAGCCGTACAGGTGTAAATGGTTTGAGCAAAGATACTGTTAATGGCCAAGGCCTTAACAAAGGTCGATTTTCCCGACGCGTTAGACCCGGTGATTAAACTGTTTTGACTAAGGTCAAAATCATTGGGGACCGGTGATTCTAACAGTGGATGATATAAATCAGTGGCGACAACGTTAAACGACTCTGAGAAGGATGGGGTCACAGTACCCGACAAACTTTTGCGAAAAGAAGCCAAAGCGATGGATATATCCAATTCGCCGATATTTTGATAAATGCGGTGAAAGGCTTCTTTATTTTTGGTCACCAATGCAATGGCTTTGTTATAAGTCCTGAAATCATAGAGTGTCATAATCTTAAAATATTCCAGCAATATATCAAGATCAGAACCCGCTCCCATCATGATTCCCGAGAGTTTGCCAGCGAGAAATTTGAAGGGTTCATTATCTTCCCGGATTTGTTCGAGAATCTCTTTTAGTCCATCGCTTGTTTGATACGCCAATAAGCGATTGCAACATCTGAGTATGGCCGATAAATACTGAATGACCAATAAGTTTTTTGCAATTTCCTTTTTAAAATAATAATAAACGCCACCGTTGGTTATGAGCGAAATAATTAGGCCTACCAGTCCAATCATTGGATTGATCAGACAAACCCCAGCGCAGAAAAATGGAATAACCGTTAGAATCGTATAAACTGACGGATTTTTTAATGCTTTTAGCTGACTTTCAAAAATCAATGCCGAAACGTCATTGTAGTTTGATCGGCCCAATTTAGAAAGAATGATTTGAATTTCCAGCCGTTCTTTGGGATTGTCCTCAAAAAAAGCAATTATCTTCTCTCTCGCCTTAAGCGGTTTATCATCCCATCTTGGCTCATGAAGCGTTGCATACAGCACCTCATCACCAACGGAGGACAAGCAGGTGTTCAACCGTTTAAAGACATCGTCCATGTCCAGATCACTCCAGGTTAATTCGTCAATGGCTACATCAATGGTTTCATATTTGCGCTTTCTATCCCAATAATTGGATACACTTCCCCAGATATCCGGATCAAAACTGCTTGGCGCCTTTCCAAAGGCATTTATTAAGTGTTTCCTTAAATTTTTTTCGGCTTTTCTTTTACTAATTAGACTAACAACGAAAATCGCTATGATGCCAATAGCGATAAAAAACAATATCTCCATTTCGACTCCTCACGTTCTGGCCTTTCTGTAATAATATCCGGTGACTGTCAGAAAAGCCTGCGTTTACTATAACGCTTCATTTATTCAATGTCAAATGCGTCTTTATTTTTCGACCAGACCGGAAGGCCGCTATTGCTTTATAAAGACAATTACTTATTTAGATGCAATTTTAAGTGCTTCATTTTTGCTTTTAGCAAAATAAAAGCATAACAAACCCCAAACTATCCTTGAAAAATAATATTTATTGGCTATAATATTAAATATGGTTAAAATATAATCCTAAATTTACAGAATGTGAGAAAAAATGAATAATCCGAAAAATGCTTCAAACGATAGCACCTCTAAACAAAAATATCTGGGTGATCGAGGCCTGCTGGTTTTCCTGGTTTTCTTGAGCGCTTTTGCGCCGCTGTCAACTGACCTTTATTTGCCAGCCCTACCCACCATGACCACCTATTTTAATGTGCCTGGCTACCTGACCAACCTGACCCTGATCCTATTTTTTATTTTCTTTAGTGTGGGGATGTTAATTTGGGGACCGCTCAGTGATAAGTTCGGCCGCCGACCGGTGTTACTGGTGGGCGTTACCGGCTATGCCATCGCTGGCCTACTCTGTGCCGTTTCAGGCAACATTTATCAGCTTATTTTTTTCCGGGTCTTACAAGCCATTGGCGGCAGTTCGGCCAGTGCGGTGGCCACAGCCATTGTTAAAGATGTCTACCTGGAAAGAAAACGGGAAAAAACACTGGCCATCGTTCAGTCGATGGTTATCATTGTTCCGGCTGTTGCTCCCGTGATCGGGGCGCTGCTATTGACCCTTACCTCCTGGCGGGGAATCTTTATCATTCAGGGCCTACTTGGTATCATCATTCTTCTGGGTTCAATCGCCTTTCAGGAAACCATTGAAAAACGGGGTTCTGGAAGCATTCTACGTACCCTGGGGCGACTGGGGGTGGTGCTTAAAAATCCGGCCTTTACGTCCCTGCTTTTTATCTTTTCCTTATCTAGCATTTCAGGGTTGGCCTTTATCTCATCGTCCTCCTACATTTATCAAAATGATTTTGGCGTTAGCAGCCAGATTTACAGTTACTTTTTTGCCTTTAACGCCCTGGCCATGATGTTAGGTCCACTAATTTATATCAAACTGTCCAACCACTTCAAACGCTTTTCGATTATTAATCTTTGTTTTGGTATCACCATTTTAAGCGGTCTGGCTATTCTTCTGTTTGGGCAAAGCAATCCCTTTATCTTTGCCCTGGCATTATTTCCGGCAACCCTGGCCAGCAGTTGCGCCCGGCCGCCCAGTGCCTATCTGATGCTCGATCAGCAAACCGAAGATGCCGGTTCAGCCTCTTCACTGATGGGGTCTTTTGCCACCATTATGGGAAGCCTGGGGATGATTATTATTTCCTTTAACATGGACAACCTGATCCTCATCATCGGATCACTTAACATCATCTTGGGGCTGCTTTCGGGCGGACTATGGCTGGTAGTCACAAAAACGCCGCTACTTAGCAAAATCAGAGAAGCCTGATTTATTTCTTTATCGCTTTTACGTCACCTGAAAAAACCCTTATCCGACACTATTGTGGATAAGGGTTTTTCCTATGCTTTTTTATGCGCATTCAAAATTTCTTGTTGTAATTCCGGATTGATTGCTGAAATCTCAAACTCCGGTTGGCCCAGATAAAAGCCCTGAGCGTAATCAACGCCCATTACAATGACAGTAGCCAGGTCCATTGCGTCTTCAATCCCTTCTGCAATCACCTTAACTCCTTTTTTACGACAAAAATCAACCAGATTAGCAACCAGATTTTGTTTGTCAACATTACAATGAATACCCTGAATCATCTCCATGTCGATTTTTATGATATCCGGTAAGAGCGATAAAATCCGAATTTCGTTAGAATAACCGCTACCAAAATCATCCAGTGCAATCTGCATGCCACTATTTTTGATATGAGCAACCTTTTTTAATAAACTTTCAGGACTGCGACCATCTTCTTCCGTCATTTCGATTACCACATTTTTAAAGTGGTGACTATAACGGGATGTGATTTTTTCATTCGCCTCGTTGCTCAGTACCTGACTGGGAATACTATTAATAAATATTTTACACGCTCCAAATTCCTGAGCATGAGCTTCAATTGTTTCAAATGCCATCACAATAAGCATCCGTTCCAGCTGTGCTGATTTTGACTGGGCGGCAGCAACGGCCAGAATTTCAGCAGGATTTTTAAAATTATCCAGCAATGGCCGCATTAAAAATTCATATCCTAAAATTTCGCCGGATTTCAAATCAATAATCGGCTGAAAGGCAAAGCGAATCAGTTGTTCATCCAATAGTCGATTGATCGCCTCGCGATTTTCCAGCAGATAGGACATCTTTTGATAATATTCCCGATTAAATTCAAACAAGCGCCCTTTTTCCTTGTGTTTTGCCTCATACATCGCAAAATCTGATAGTTTTAACAAATCCATCACGTCAGTTGCGTCCTGAGGATACCAGGCAACCCCCGCTGAAAAACGGATCTGGTTGTCACTGCCATCCGATGTGGTTAGACAGAATTGCTTGCCATAATTATAGAGATTTTTTAGAATCTTTCGAACTTCCTCCTGATTGCCGCAATTATGCAAATAAATGGCAAACTCATCTCCTGAAATCCGGGAAACAATGCCGTTATATTGTTCGAAATACCGGAAGATTTCACTGGCCCGAATAATCAACCGATCCCCTACATCATGACCAAAATTATCATTAATGTATTTAAGATTATCCAAATCGATGAAAATCATGGCCCCGATTTCATCTGGCTTTTCTTTGATTATTCGACTGGTCTCCCGTTTCAAAGCAGTATTACTAAACAAGCCCGTGAGCGCATCATAATCCAACTCATTGGTTAAACGCCGTTTTTCTTCGATATCTTCTGTCACATCCTGGATCACACCAACCACACCGTTGGGTGATTTAGCCTCTAAAATACGAAGCCAAAGCTGTTTCTTGGTGTAGTCATCATAATACGCATAAATGTTTTCCTGATCTTCCACCGGTTGCTGAGTCAGTTTCTGATAGTATTTACTCCAGTCGGCCTGGGAAATTTGACTGCCGGGGTCCACATGCAGCAGCCAGTATAAAAAGTCCGTGAAAATTACCTGGTTGTTACTATCTAGAACTTCGTAACCACCAATTGGCAATAAACTGAGTTCTAAGATTTTAGAGGTAGTTTTAGAAACATTCTTTAGTCTTTGATTTAGCAATTGAACGGCCGAGGTCAGATCATCCACTTCAAGCATTCCGGTTGGTTTGAAATAAATTTCGTCGTAAGGCGACAACTCCCGAACATATTTTGATAACCGTGAGATTTTGCGGGTGAAAAAGTAGACCAGTACAAAAACCGCCGTGAATGCCAGCAAGGTGGTGAGCAAAATACTATAAATCAACTTCTCCTGTACCGTTATTGAATTTTCTCGTAATACTTCGCTGGGCACAAAACAGGCTAAGCTCCAGTTTTGATCAGCAAAAGGAGAGTTGTCGCTATAAACCTTCAATTCCCGAATTGAACAAACCATCGGTCCCAACTCGTTTAACATAATTTCAAAGGTTCCTTCATTTTTTAGTGGCTTTAATTTCAGCTGCTCGCCACTTTTTAAATAAGTTTCTGCCAATACCCCGCCGGGAATAAACCAGTCAAGATTCAAGACTTTATCCTCTAATCCCGCGATAACATAGAAGCTGTTAGGATAAAGAAGGTCCGAATCCGGCAGATACTGTTGAGAAAAATAAGGCATATCAATTTCGATCCCAACCACCCCATAGCCGTTCCCATTTTCGTCTAAAATAGGAAGGGTATAACTAACCACTTGTTGACTGTCGTTTAGCAGATCCCGGGGCGTTGACCAATAGCCATAGCGTTCCATTTCAGCATTTTTAAACTGGCTACTGGCCCAGATTGGCTTTTCATAAAAATCAAATGCGCCATTATACTCATCTGATCGCATCTCCAGATCCCAACGGATGCTGGTTGCCATAGTATAGTGTTTGGAAACCGCAATCGGTCCAATTTCAAGCAAATAGTTTGACATCCTACCGCTATCCGGGGTGGGATTGCGAATATAAACCGCCGAATGAGCAGAAGGATCCTCTTTGTTTGAATTGGATCCGTTTAAAACAAAAAATGCACCCGTTACCCGATTCTCTTTTAAGATTGAAACCAATGTCTCGCTGGCCAGCATAGCCGCCTCATGATACGAATCATCATCAAGATACAAGCGCTCTGGTGAACGCTCCTGTTCTTGCGATAATAAAGTTAGTTCTGAACTCAATTGTTCGGTCTCGTCAGCCATATTTGCAATTGTCTGACCAACCGATGAATTAAATGTTTCCATCCGGGTTTTTGTCGTATTACTTAGCAAACGGACCGCTTCCGCATCCAGCATGGAAAACACCTGGGATACCCATAGGGCCAATAATAAGGCAACGCTTTGAAAGATCACAATCAAAGCCAGTAAAATATTCAACTGTCTACGGAGAGTCCAGGTTTTTTTCATATACTTTTCCTTATCAGATGATTTTTATGGCTTAAATTTCAGTATAGGATATCCCCAGTTCATCAAGTTGGCTACGAATAGTTGAAAGCCATTCTTCGAACTGGGCATTTAGATCCAATTGCGCTAATATTTCGTCCTCTGACAACCCCTGTGCCTTTAATGTAGCGGCATTCTGACGTCCGGATTCGCCCATGGCCTCCAGCGATTTTTCCAGAATGGTTCGCACCTCATAGCTTCCATTAAAAGGTAATGAGGCATAGGTATCCCTTTCCATAATCTGATTTAGGGCAATGTCATAAACTGCAGCAATATTTTTTTGGGCGGCCCCGCCTGCCCGCATATTTCCCAGCGATGCCTTAAAATCCGCATTTTCGTAAGCAGCCGTTTGTACCGGTAAGTAGCCAGTAGTCATGGCAAACTCAATATTCCGGGCTTCAGAGGTGAACCATTTCAGAAAAACAGCTGCGCCTTCCTGTTTTTCCGGCGTTGAATTTGCAATACTCATCCCTGCCCCCTGCTGTATCGCATCTGGATTTCCCCCTTCAAAGACCGGATAAGACAGGGCCAGAAAGTCAATTGGGGCCTGGGTATTATCTTTTTCGATCCAAGTTGGAAAATAAGCCGCGCCCGACGATGAACCCACGTAGGCTACCAGATCGCCGGCTTTAATGTCGTCTGAGCGAAATTTACCGACGGCGTTAAAATACCCTAAGCTCATTGCGCCATAATAAGTATCAAAGACTTTTTTCATCACTTCCCGATTCAAAACCATCTGCTGATTTTCTCCATCAATGACTTCTACCCCCAATTGCTTATTGCCGATAATTACATAATTAGCAACCGAATCAATGCCAACCATGCTTTTCCCATCCCAGATGGTTTCTGGCGTCAGGTTATCCGTCCATTTGTAATAGTCCCGGGATGCCTCATAAACCCCTTCCCAGGTATTTAGCTTATTTGCATCTCCTCCACCTTCCAAGACAAATTTGTTCCAGGCCGTTTCGTTGACATAAAGCAGCTCGGTACTTTTTACAATCGGAAGAACTAAGAGCTGATCGCCATCGAACAAGCCATCATTTAAAAATTCTTCCACGTACAGGGCCTTCTCCTCTTCTGATAAGTAAACGTTTAGATCGCATAGCTTTCCGAGTGCATTAATTTCTAACGCCTTGTCCGGATAACAAGAAAACAATTCCGGCATGGCTTCGGCATTAATAACCCCTTTCGCTGAATCAGTAACGGCTTTTTCCAGCTCAGCAATACTACCTTTAGCCACGGTATTAATTACCACCCCTTTTTCGGAGCCCACGCTTTTGTTAAAGGTGTCCGCAGCTGTTTCCAGGGCGATCTTATTATCTCCGACATAATAGTGCCATAGGGTAATGGATACCGGATTCTTGGGATCCAAGGCGGTTTTTGTTCCTGTTGAACAGGCCGTCAGTAGCATTAACAGCCCCATTGCCAGACAAACCAGTTTAATCATTCTTTTCATTTTCTCACTCCATTCCTTTAATCTAAACACATGCTTAATAATTATCAGCTGACGATTGATCGTTCAACTTGTTTTTTGATTGGATGATTCCTCTGTATTTTAACAGAGGTTCAGCTGAAAGAAAAGATAATAAAACAATACCTCCTTCCATCAATCGTATTTCTGCTTCATTCTTATTACTCATTAAGACCTAAAAGAAGCTCCGACAATATATCAGAGCTTCTTAGCTTTAAATCATATTTACGCTTAGAACATATCGCCGACTGACCGCTTTTCTTGCTGCCGGCAGGGCTTTATCCGTACCAAAATTGATAGTCCCAATGAAGAATACACCAGAAAATTATCGAAGGCCGCCTCAGCTGGCTGGATTCAAACGTATTTCGAGACCAACATCACCCACTGACGTGGTCATACAGCATATCTTCTGCAGGCTATAGTCGGCGTTTTCTTTACCCATTCCCTGAACCGGGGGGAGAATATCGCAGGTTAGATTTTTTTCCGAAAGAATCGTCAACACGTTGCCGCTGATTATGTTGGCAATCTCCGAAATTGCCGAAATCACAAACTCATCGACCGCATCAAATTCCATATTGCTCATGATTTTTACCATCCCCAGTGATGTCTCATGGGGAAACCGATAAATCACTTCTCCCTTTAAATCCCCAATCACACCGATGACAATATCCAGCTCGCCGTTACACTCGAAGCGTTCTACCAAAGCATCGGTAACGTCTGTAAGATCCATCATTAGTCCAAAAACATTGCTGGTAGCCTCCAGAAAAGAATTGTAAACCTGTGTCTGCATCACTGTTGTCCTCCCGTCTCCAAGACATAATTGGCAATTTTCTGATCTTCTGAAGCAACGTGATTGATCAGCCACGCCAAAAGTTTCCCGGCAAACTGCTGCATTAATTGTTCATCAAAGCCGCTTTTTTCATACTGAGCAGAAACCGCCAACACATAATTAACCATATCTGCATGAATCTGCTTATGTGCCTCATAGCCGGGATAGCCAATCTGTTGTTGATAGACTTCTTCATCGCGAAAGTGCTCCACCACATAAGCCTTCATAAATTCCAGGGTTTCATTGACCTGTTCGATCTTCGTGTCCCAGGACTCCGAAGAGCGGACCGTCTGCATAAAGCTTTCAACCCGATTAAATAACTCCCGATGCTGGGTGTCCACTACAGTCACACCCAACGCGTACTTATCTTTCCAAAGCATAAAATAAATCCTTTCTTAATTGCGTCTCATTCTGATTTATATAGTATAGCACTTTCGTTTTAAAATTTGCAAGTTTCTTTCAATATTGTCCTAAAAAGATTTTTCGCACTTGACTCTCCCCGTAGGGGAGGCCCTATACTTCAACGTGAAGTAAGAACTTGGAGGTATAAATGGAAACATGTATTGAAGTAAAAAACCTGACCAAACACTATCGTAACCGGGTAGCCGTCAACAACCTGAGCTTCTCGGTTAAAAAAGGCGAGGTCTTTGGTTTGCTCGGACCCAACGGTGCTGGTAAGTCGACTACCATCGATTGTATTCTGGGTCTTAAACCCTTTGACACCGGCTCGGTCGCGGTACTGGGATTAAACCCGGTTAAAGCCCGCAAACATCTTTTTGAGCGGGTGGGGGTTCAGCTCCAATCCTCCAGCTATCAGGGCAATATCCGGGTTGGTGAAATCTGTGAGGAAATGGCCGCACTTTATCAAAACCCTGCCAATTACAACAGTTTACTGACTCAGTTCAAGCTGGATCAGTATGCCCGCCAGCCGGTTGCCAAACTGTCGGGCGGTGAAAAACAAAAGCTCTCAATTCTGTTAGCGCTCATACCACAACCAGAGGTCATCTTTCTGGATGAGCTGACCACCGGACTGGACACTGAAGCCCGGCGGAGTGTCTGGCAGGTGCTTACTGATTTAAAGGAAAAAGGGCTCACCATCTTTCTCACCTCCCACTACATGGATGAGGTGGAAGCCCTATGCGACCGGGTCTGCATTATTAATCAGGGCCACGCGATCGTGACCGATACGGTTTCCCGGCTGATTCAGAATAGTCCCCATCAACGGCTGGAAGAAGCCTATCTGTGGGTCATGAAGGAAGGAGTCGCCTGATGAAAAAATTTCTTACCTTGTTTAAAATTGAGGGTAAACTGAACCTGCGAAGTATCGACGGGATCTTTTTTGGTGTCTGCATGCCGCTCGGCATTATGCTGCTAATCGGCTTGATTGCTGGCGACAATCCGGCGACGGATGGGGCCGGGTATACGCTGGTGGAAAGTTCCTTTGCCGCCCTGGTTGCCGTAGCCATCTGCGCCACTGCTTTTATGGGGATTCCGCTAACCATTGCCGATTACCGCGATAAAAAAATTCTCAAACATTTTTTTGTAACACCGGTCAGCCCAATGATGTTATTATGGACCCATGCAGTCATTTGCATGTTGCTTTCGATTGTCTCTGCCCTACTAATTTACGGCGTTGCCCGGCTCTTCTTCGGGTATCAACTGATTGGTTCACCGCTTTTCTTTGTGGGCTCTTACTTTCTGGTGATGGTGTCGATGTACAGTTTGGGTCTGCTGATTGCCAGTCTGTGCCGGACTGTTAAAATGGCCAACCTGGTTTGCAGCGTGGTTTATTTTCCGATGCTTTTTTTATCCGGGGCCACCATCCCCTTTGAAATCTTCCCCGAACCGCTTCAGTTCGTCGCTGGATTTCTGCCCCTGACCCAGGGGATCAAACTGCTAAAAGCTTCATCGCTGGGGCTTGAGGTGAATCTTTTAGTACCGCTACTGGTTTTATTTGGTGCTCTGATTCTGGGCATCCTGCTATCGATGCGATTCTTCCGTTGGGAATAAGAAAGGAAAAGCAATGAACGAAACCTATCAATGTGAACGAAAAGAAAATACGATCTATTATAAAATCGGGCTGTTTTCAAAAATGAACCGGGTCACCATCAAGGCGTTGCGTCATTATGACGAGATCGGGCTCTTAAAACCGGCTGCCATAGAAAAATTTACCGGTTACCGCTATTACACCTCTGAGCAGCTGCCGCTTCTCCATCAGATTCTGGCACTGCGGGAAATGGGTTTCACCCTGGACGAAATAAAAAAAGTCCAGGGCGGCACCCCGGAGAAAGATCTGCTGACGCAAAAACGACTGGAACTGCTTAAAAGAATCGCCCAGGATACTCTGCGGCTGTCTCAGGTAGAGTCTTATCTGGTTAAAAATGATGGTGAATCCGCAGGCTATCATGTTATTCTCAAAGAGCTGCCGCAAGTGATTGTAGCATCCTTACGCACCACCATTCCCAATTATGACGCCCTCTTTTCGGTGGTTCCGCCAATGGGGGCTGAAATGGAACGACTCGGCTGTGTCTGCGCGGTCCCTGAATATTGTTTTAATATTTATCATGATGGTGAATACCGCGAAACCGATGTCGATGTGGAAATTTGTGAAGCGGTCACCGCAGTAAAAGAAGATTCTGAGATGCTTAAATTCAAGGTCATTGATCGGGTCAAAAATGCGGCCTGCGTGCTTCACAAGGGCCCTTACGAAGGGTTCCCCAACGCCTACAACGCCATCCTTAAATGGCTGGAACGCAACGGCTATGAAATCATCGATCATCCCCGGGAATCCTACATTGACGGGGCCTGGAACAAAGATTCAGCCGCGGACTGGCTGACCGAAATCCAGTTTCCAGTAAAAAAAATTAATTGAACGAACATTCAGGCCCATAACTTTTAAGCCTTATTTTAGTCTCCCGCCGTCAAATTGTGTTCCCTATCTGCCATGATTGGAGAACACCCGGACAGTTAGCGGCCTTTTTCACTTATCCCAAACGCAGTTTTTAACGCCTTAACCCGCCGCATCAGACTTTGTTTGACAATCTCGCTGTCTTCGGCAATTTCAAATCCATGAATGGTACCGGTCGTCTGGTTGAGTTCAACGGGTACTTGATGTTTTTTAAGCGTTCTGGCAAAAAGAATACCTTCATCCCGGAGACAATCAAACTCTGCCACTTCGACATAAGCCGGCGGTAGGTTCAAGAACGAAGCCGCTTCCATGGGTGACGCATAAGCCCGATCCACCGAACACCCGTCGGCAAGATAAAGGTTCCACATTTTTTTATTCTGTCTGGCATTCCAAAGCGGCGTATCCAGATATTTTTTCATCGAATCGGTGTTTAGCCGGGCATCGGTAACCGGATAGATAAGCATCTGAAAGCAGAGTTTTTGCGCTTTTCGATCTCTGTCCATCAAGCAGAGTGCCGCTGCCAGGGCACCACCGGCACTGTCTCCACCAACTGCAATTTTATCGGGATCGACACCGATTTCGGTGGCATTCTGATAAATCCAACTAAGAGCTGCGTAGCAATCCTCAATACCAATCGGGAACGGATGCTTAGGCGCCAGTCGATAATCAACAAACACCACCTTACAAGGGGTTTGCTTTGCATACTCGCCCATCAGACGCTTATGAAAGGCGGCAGACTTCAGTACAAAGGCCCCGCCATGAAGATAAATAAGACAGGGCAACGGATCTTTTTCCGCTGCTGGTTCATAAATTATCAGCTCCAGCGGTTCGCTTTTAAAACCCGGGATCATTTTTCTTATTTCCCGGACACCCGGCTCTGGCAACCGTTTGTTAAAGCCCGTTTCAATGATCCCGTTCATCAGCGGTAATAGTGCTTTTGCTATCGGCGTCTGAATTTTTTCATATTTCTTAAAATCCGGATGGATTGGGTATTTCGACACTTTTTCTCCTGCCTTATTCTTTTTTAATCTCTGATTGTTCTGGTTTTCTAATTTTACCATGTTGTTGGAGCCATGACAAACTAAACCTTATGGAGTATGTCTAATCAGTTCACTTGAGTCAGTATCACAAAAGCTAACACCGCTAACCCGACGAAAAAAAATCAAAAAGTCCCACCCACCAAAACGAAGCTCACAAAGGCTTGTTCACTTAAAAAGAGCTATTGTTTAGCAAAGGACGGGGGTTGACATGGATGGTACCCTAATTATAGAAATGCCTGCTGACGAGTGGCAAAAAGAAATTTAAAAAGTTGATAAATAGTTGAATGTTTTTTGCTATATTCAAACAATTAAGGAGGCGTGAAAAATGAAAAACAAAATTTTACTTGTTGATGATGAGCCTGACATTGTAACCATGCTTAGTAGATTCTTTAAAAGCAGAGGCTATCAGGTTCTTACGGCTATAAACGGAGTTGATGGCTTAAAGCAAATTGAACATAATCCTGATATTATTTTACTCGACATCAATATGCCGGGATTAGACGGATTGGAAGTCTGCGAGCGTATCCGTAATCATGTATCATGCCCGATCCTCTTTCTAACTGCGAAAATTGAGGATGCCGATAAAGTAAAGGGCTTTGGTGTGGGTGGTGATGATTATATTGTCAAACCATTTTCGCTTGTCGAATTAGAGGCCAGAGTACAAGCTCATCTCCGTCGCGAAACTCGCCATAATCTCAAAACACAATTAAAGTTCTCAGGGGAACTCACAATCAACTTCTCGGCGCGTTGTTTATTCTGTAAAGGTGAGCAGGTTATGCTTGCAAAAAAAGAGTTTGATATTATCGAACTCCTATCGCAAAATCCGGGACAGGTTTTTGACAAAGAACGGATTTATGAACGCGTTTGGGGATATGACAGCGAGGGCGACAGTAGTGTAGTAGCCGAACATATTCACAGAATACGAACGAAAATTGCGTTATATACACAAAATACATATATTGAAACAGTGTGGGGGTGTGGCTATAAATGGATCAGATAAAACAAATTCTGCATCAGTTGTCTTTAAGAAAAAGCCTTGTACTTTATGTTTCTGTGTTCGCTGTCATTGCGCTTGTATTAAGCATAGGTACTTCTCTTTTATGTAATAATGCCACCTCAAATATTAAGAATTCATATCCTCCAACAGGAGAAAAATACTACCTGACTAACGAAAATGGGGAGCAGTTAGGTGAGGGGACTTATATCGGCGGCGAAACCTCTCCATTATCCATGCTGGATGAACGCTTAGTATCCATATATGAACTTGTTCCAATTATCGCAACGCCTCTTTATTCTGCATTATCAATCATCATAGCGGCTTTGCTCTTTTATAAGAACAAATTGAGAAAACCACTTCTAGCGTTAAGAGCGGCATCAGAAAAAATTACAACGAGTGATTTAAATTTTACGGTTGATTATAGCAGTGAAGACGAGTTGGGCCAACTCTGCGCTTCCTTTGAAATCATGCGGATCACCCTTGCCAATAATTTTTCCGAAATGTGGCGACAGGCTGAAGAACGCAAGCAACTTAACGCAGCATTCGCCCATGATCTGCGTACTCCGCTTACGGTACTAAAAGGCTACGACGAAATGTTACAAACCAGTAATGACGCGATAACAAAAGAAATTGCCATTACAATGGGTAAGCAAATATTCCGGTTAGAGCGCTACGTTGACAGTATGAGCCGCTTACAGCGATTGGAAGACGCACAGCCGGAATATCGTGAAATATCATTACCTGAATTTTTATATTCTCTGGCTGAAAATGTTGATATGCTTTGCTCACAAAACGGCAAGCAGCTTCTCCTTCAAAAAAACACCACCTCCATGTCCTTTATTGTTGATCGGTCATTTATTTCGCAAGTTAGCTATAATTTAATCTCAAATGCACTCCGCTACGCCGTTTCCACAATCACGCTGACGTTTGAAGAAAAGCACAACGGTCTGTTGCTGTCGGTGTCTGATGATGGCAAGGGCTTTGGTAAAAATACGATACAGCAAGCAACAAATCCATATTTTACTGAAGAAAAAAATCATTCCGAACATTTTGGACTTGGACTTTATCTCTGTAAAATGCTATGCGAACATCATGGCGGCTATCTTAAACTTGAAAATCTTTCGGTTGGTGCAAAGGTAATGGCTTTTTTCAAAACTCCACCTTTGTAGATAAAAAGTTGAACATTGTATTTTATACTCTCTATGTAAACACATGGAGAGTATTTTTTACTCCCAATAACGAAAGGAGTTTTTTATGGAACTTAGAACAATCGAGCTGACCAAACAATTCGGCTCAAAAACAGCCATTAACCATTTGAACATTACTTTATTAAACGGCGTTTACGGCTTACTTGGTGCAAACGGCGCAGGAAAAACCACCTTTATGCGTCTACTGTGCAACATTCAAGTGCCAACCTCCGGTAAAATCACTTTGGATGGCAAAGGTATATCGGACTTAGGTGAAAAATATCGAAACGTGTTGGGGTATCTTCCACAACACTTCGGATATTATCCTGACTTTACCGCGTTTGATTTTTTGATGTATGTTGCCACATTAAAGGGCTTGAGCGAAAAACAAGCAAAGCGAAAATCAAACGCGTTATTGGCGGCAGTTGATTTAACAAAAGAGTGCCGCCACAGAATTAAGACCTTTTCTGGTGGCATGAAACGGCGTTTAGGGATCGCACAAGCTATGCTGGGCAATCCGCGTATTTTGATATTAGACGAACCAACAGCAGGTCTTGATCCAAAAGAGCGTGTCCGTTTCCGTAATCTGATTAGTGCATTTTCCAAAGATAGGATTGTAATTTTGTCTACGCATATTGTTTCTGATGTTGAGTTTATCGCTGAAGAAATTATAATGATGAGATCCGGCCAGATTCTTCACGTTGGGAAGCCGAATGAGATAACCACAGAAATTGATGGACAAGTGTGGGAATGTACAGTGCCGACTAATTGTACGGAGCCGTACACCGAAACGCTTAATGTTAGCAACCTGAGAAACACGGAAAATAATTGTACGGTGCTGCGCGTGATAGCAGATCATCAACCTCTGGCCAATGCGGTACCGGTACCGCCTACATTGGAAGATTTGTACCTTTACTATTTTAAAGGAGCAAATGAATCATGAAAAATTTAATCAAGTTTGAGCTGCGAAAAATACTGACAAATCGGCTTACGGTGATTTCTATTATCCTGGTACTATTGCTGTCTGTTATCCTTTCCTTTTCTACATTGCAGAATATGTATTCATTTGATGGTAAAAATAATGAAGGAAGCGGTCATGCTGCTGTCGAAATTGATAAAACCATTGCAGCGAACTACGCGGGCATTCTAACTGATGAAAAAGTACAGCAAATGATGGCTGACTTCAAGCTTACCCATGATTTGCATGGAATGAATGCGAAATATCTTTATCAAAATGCTATGCAGTCTGCAGCTTTTGCTCGGTTTTCAGATATGAGCGGAAATTGGAACGGATTGAGCGTTTTGGATGTTTTAGGCGATGAAGAAATAAAAATAGGCTATGTAAGCGGTTGGCTCAATACAAGTCAAAACATGGCGAAAATTATCCTTGTCCTTTCTTTCGTTATCATTTTAATGGTCGCACCCGTTTTTTCCGGCGAATACGGTGGCGTCGATAATATCATTTTGACAAGCAGATATGGAAAAACGAAATGCGCCACAGCAAAAATTATAGCAAGTCTGCTTGCTGCTTTGCTTATAACCGTTTTGATTGTCACTTTTAATGCCGGTTTTGCTCGTGTTGTTTATGGTGCAGAAGGATTAGATTGCAGTATCCTGTTTGCGCCTCAAGAATTTGTGGAGGGATATATTCCGTTTAACATTACCTGTAGTGCGGTGCTTAAATATCAAGTTTTGTTGGCATTTACCAGTGCAATCAGTGTTACAGGTATTACCCTAATGATATCATCTGTTTGTAAAAATCAAATGATTGCGTTAGTAGCGTCCGTAGCTATTTATGTATTGCCGATTATGTTGCCGATATCCGAAACGAGTTCGCTGTTTAGGCTTATTGTTCTGATGCCACTTTATCATACGCAGTACACTTCCATAATGTCTGTTGAACAAATGAACAACGGTATGCTTTATGCCATATGGGCGATACCCGTAGCAATTATCCTTATTGTGGTTAGCTATTTTGTATCTCATACCATTTTTGCTAAGCATCAAGTTTCATAACACTTCACACAAAATCTAGACGGGTTGGCATTTTTAAAATCTTATGAAAATCTTAGTAACTTCTGATGCTAAAATTCATAATTAGTGAAACTTGCTATGATACAATAAACTAATCCCTGACATACCAGAAAGGAGCATCTCTATGAATGATCACATTCTTGTCGTCGATGACGAACACGATATCGCTGATTTAATCGAAGTTTATTTGCAAAATGAGAACTATACTGTATTTAAGTACTATTCTGCAAAGGAAGCTTTGGCTTGCACCGAAACTACCAAACTTGATCTGGCTATTTTAGATATCATGATGCCGGAAATAAACGGGTTTTCACTGTGCCAGAAAATTCGGGAGCAGTTTACTTTCCCGATTATTATGTTGACTGCCAAGGACGAAGAAACCGACAAAATCACGGGTTTAACACTCGGCGCTGACGATTATATTACGAAACCATTTCGTCCCCTTGAATTGGTTGCCAGGGTAAAAGCCCAAATCCGCCGATATAAAAAATACAATTCGGCGAAAGCCCTTGAAGAAACACGTTTTGTTCTTAGCTACTCCGGGTTGGAATTGAATACCAAAACGCATGAATGCCTGTTGAATGAGAGAACCGTTGGTTTAACGCCTACAGAGTTTTCGATTCTCCGAATTTTAATGGAACGCAAAGGCACCGTGGTAAGTGCCGAGGAATTGTTCCATGAAATTTGGCAGGATGAATATTATAGCAAAAGCAATAATACCATTACGGTTCATATCCGTCATTTGCGTGAAAAGATAGGCGATACCATTGATCAATCAAAATATATTAAAACGATCTGGGGAGTGGGGTATAAAATCTGACTAAGAAAGGATCGTGAAAACGAAGGTGATCGTGATGAAGAATCATTCAATAGAAAAAACTTTATGTCTTAAGCTGTACATTACTCTGACACTTTATACTTTGACCGGCTATGCCTTAACCTTAGTCGCTGACTATGTTTTTAGTCAGCAGCTTTCAAATGCATTTTTTTTATGGTTCTACTTACGAATTGATGTTATCTACTTTTTATATCTGGTTATCGGTTTTTTGGCCATTTTCCATCATTATTGGAAAAAGCCATGGGGGTATTTGCAGGAAACCATCGATGCTACTAAAACTGTTTATCAGCAAGATGATCGGACAATTGAATTGTCCGAACCACTTAAAGATATCGAAACACAAATGAATCAAATAAAAATGTCGATCTTGTTAAATCAGCAGACGATAAAAGAAGCTGAGAATAAAAAAAACGAATTGGTGATGTATCTGGCGCATGATATCAGAACACCGCTAACCTCAGTTATCGGCTATTTAAGTTTGCTTGATGAAGCGCCTGATATGCCACTTGAACAAAAGCAAAAATATCTGGGCATTGCACTGAAAAGAGCCGAGCGACTTAAAAAACTTATCAATGAGTTTTTTGAGATTACGCGATACAACACGCAACAAATCAAAATAAGTAAAGAGCATACTGACCTATACTATCTGCTGATACAGTTAATTGATGAATTCTATCCCGCCTTGTCTGCCAAGGGAAATTCAGCAATCCTCTGTGCAAATGAGAATCTAAGTGTTTATGCCGACCCTGAAAAATTAGCCCGAGTATTTAACAACCTTCTTAAAAATGCTGTCGCATACAGTTATCCCAATACGGAAATTCTTATCTCCGCAATGGAAGAGAAGGAAAACATCGTTGTTACATTTAAAAATAACGGTAAAACCATTCCCTCCGATAAGTTGTCAACTGTTTTTGAACTATTCAATCGTTTAGATGATGCTCGCAAATCTGACACTGGCGGCGCAGGCCTGGGACTGTCAATCGCAGCGGAAATCGTTCATTTACACGGTGGTGAGATCACTGGCCAAAGCGAAGATGATACAACGACCTTGACCGTGTCACTGCCGCTCTTATCTTAAGCAGATATCAATAAAAGATTAGGATTTTCTTAGGTATTTATCCGGTTCATCTTAACGTCTTAAACGTCCTTGTTCAGTACAATAGATACTGAACAAGGACGTTTGTCGTTGTAATTTTTAAAAAGGAGAAACCGGTATGGAACTGAACATTACAAACCTTAGTAAGCAGTTTAAGAATAAAACTGCAGTCGATGATGTCTCTTTAAACCTCACCCCAGGCGTATGGGGTCTGCTTGGTGCCAATGGCGCTGGAAAAACGACGCTTATGCGGATGATTGCGGGGATCATGGAACCAACCCATGGGAAGATTTTTTTTGAGGGAAAAAATATTTGTGATCTCGGCGAAAAATACAGAAGCCAATTTGGCTTTTTACCGCAAGACTTTGGCTTCTTTCAAGATTTTACGGTGAAAGACTATTTGGAGTATATCGCCGCACTTAAGGCTGTTCCGGTAAAAGAAACGAGTAAAAAGATTACCAGTCTGCTGGACACCCTCACCCTTTCTGATGTAAAAAACAAAAAAATTATTAAACTATCCGGCGGGATGAAGCGACGCGTAGGAATTGCACAGGCAATGCTCAATGACCCTAAAATTCTGATCATGGATGAGCCGACCGCCGGTCTTGATCCTGGTGAGCGGGTTCGCTTCCGAAATTTTATTTCGGAATTTTCGCATGATCGCATTGTCCTTATTTCAACGCATATCGTTTCCGATATTGAGTATATCGCCACTAAAAACGCCATTATGAAAGCTGGGAAAATTCTTAATATCGGCACAACCGATGAATTAGTAAAACAAGTCGCGAAAAAAGTTTGGACTTGTACGGTGCCCGCTGACAAAATGCCCATCTATGAAATGCAGTTACGCATTATCAATCAACGCAGTGAAGATGATAATCAGGTATCCATCCGCTATCTGGCCGATGAAGCGAAAATACGTGATTCTGTACTGGCTCCGCCCCGTTTGGAGGATTTATATCTATGGTTATTTCCACAACAGGAAACAAGTAAGGAGGTAAAATAATTGCTGCGTATTTATTGTCTTGAAGTAAAGCGCGTGCTTAAGTCACGCCGTGTCATCATTTTATTGCTTATTGTGTTAGCAATGTCTGTGCTAATGGCTTGGCTTCCAGTTATGTATGAATCGATCAATCAACCAGACGAGAACGGTAAATTGGTAACGTTAGATGGCCGAGAAGCGATTGCCTATAAAAAAACGCTTCGCTCTATTCATAACGGAGAAGTTACTCCCGAAAAACTCAAAAATGCTTTAAACCTCTACCAAAACGCTGTTTCCCCATATGGAGAGGAAAGCATTTATAGCGGAGAGTTTCCGGTCGTCCTTTATCTGGAAACGGTATTTCCGGTTGAAGCGCTTTTAGGAAGGCTACCGGAAGCATTTTCCGACCCCAAAACCGGTCAGGGAACAAATTTGATGGCTATTTCCCCGGATAAATTAGACGGATTTTATGAACAAACCGAACAACACCTAAAAGACATTATGCAAATGGAGCAAAAGAAGTATCCCACTGCACAGGAACAGGCTTTGCAAAAATACGCACAAGTAAAAACGCCCTTTCAGCTTTACGCCGGATATTCAAGGGACGCTTTTGATCACCTGGTGCTTTTTATTTTTATCCTTGTCATTCTTTGCACCGCCGCTGCCGCACCGACGTTTTCTAATGACTACCAAACCGGTTCGGACAGTATCTTGCGCTGCACAAAATATGGGCATTCACGATTAGCAATCGTAAAAATACTCGCCGCTCTAACCATTTTTTGTGCTGCATTTATCCTATGCATTTCTTTGCATTTACTGATTTCAGACCTTGCGTTTGGGCTGGAGTGTATGGAAACGTCGATGCAAATGTTGTATTCTGTTATCAGTCTGCCGGCGCTTAATTTAGGACAGCTTCAAGCCGTTTTAGCAATCGGAGGATTGCTTTCTTTGCTGGCAACCATTAGTTTTACATTGTTTATATCTGCCAAACTTAAAGATTCGCTTTCTGTCATCTTAATTGCCATTGGGCTATGTTTGTTACCGATATTCACGTATTCCGCTGGCGCTAATTGGCTTAGTTTTATTTTACCATCTGCGGGAATCGGTATGCAAAACAGCTTGCTTTATCAACTCACGAGCTTTAATTACCTGCATATTGGTTCAATAAGCCTTTGGACCCCTTATGTCATAATCGCGGCCGCGGTAATTGAAATTCCTGTTTTCCTTTTCCTTTCCATCCGCACCTATTGCAAGCATCAGGTGGTTTAATAACGGATCTTCACAACATCTAATCATTGTATCGCATGGTATATATTTTCGTTGTCTAAACCACTTGTGGGCTTATCTAAAATCAGCACCTCTTTATTCTACGACACAGCACCGCAAAACAAACCATTTCTGGCTGCTAGATAAGGAAATGAACAGATTAGCTATCCACAGACAAAAGACGGCAACAAATCTATCATTTAAAGATTTGTTGCCGTCTTTTTTATTTATCTGTATTTTTATTTAATCGAGGCTTCATAAATCGATTGAATCGATTGATCTAATACCGCGTTAAATTCTTCGTCACTTTGGTTTACCTTGAGCCCTTCGGTTAGTGCCCTGGAAAAACTTGCAATCAATTTTGGATTTCTAGCTAATTTTTCATTGGCTGCTTCTCTGGAATAGCCACCGGAAAGAGCAACAACGCGGATAACATTTGGATTTTGAATAACCGCTTCATAAAAATTATCAACATCGGGAATCGTGAGTTTAAACATAAACTGACTAGACGTGTCCAACGTTTTCAGGTGTTCAAGGATTTCTTGTTTGAGTAAAACTTCGGCTTCAGCTTTATTGGGTGTATGAATATCAACCTCTGGCTCTAAAATCGGAATCAACCCTGCCGCCGCAATGGCTTTACCCAATTCAAATTGTTGATCGACAATGGCTTTGACCCCTGCCGGATTGGCTTCTTTAATGACAGAACGCATTTTCGTTCCGAATATATGTCGATCTTTCGCGCGAATGAGTAAGGCATCAAGATCAGTAATGGGTTTCATTAATTGAACACCATTCTCTAAATCCAACAGCCCCTTATCAACCTTCAAAATTGGTAAGATTCCCTTAACATCCCAAAGATAATCGGCGCTATATTTTCCATCTACTTTTTGATCCATCGTTTTTTCAAACAAGATTGCCGCCAGAATTCTTTCTTTGGTAAACGCCGGACTCTTCATAATCCTCGTTCGCATTTCATGAACCATTTGAAACATCTCAGTTTCATCCGCATAAGCTTCTTTTGGAATGCCATAAATTGCCAGTGCTTTTGGTGTGCTGCCTCCGCTTTGATCCAGTGCTGCAATAAAACCACTATCATTTTTCATTCGTTCCAACTGTGCCAAATTCATAAATACACCTCCACTTATTATATGATCTCATAATATTATACACCTATTCAACACTTTTCGCATCACTATAAACCATATTTTAACAAAGTATTTTTACTGGGGTATTTTTGATCCCGATAATTATGATGATTTTTTCACTAACATCGTAACCCCAACTATTTCATTTTCCAGCTCATCACACTCAGACTGCTGGCTTTTAATATAATTATCAAATAAGAATGCTTTAGCCGGATGGCTTTCTTTTAGTTCATTTGCTCGCTTTACGATGAACGACTGTTGCTCATCGTTCGTGCTTACTATTGCCTCTTCTTTGGCAATTCTTTCATCAATAATCTTTAGCTGTGCATTTTTAAAGAACAACTGCCATTGTTCTCTGGTCGGGTATCGACCATCGGAATCATTATTTCCATACGCATCATCAATGAAAATATAGCCGCTATTTTTCACTGTCTGTTTTAGCTTTTGTATTGTTTGCTCGGGGTTCCCCAGTACATCTCCGACTGCCCCCAGAATAACGATATCATACTCTTTTTGAGTCTTTACAGCTTCATTTATATCTCCGCGCTTAAATTCACACAAGCTCTCAACCCCATATTCCTGAGCTTTTTTAATTGCATCATCAATAAACTCCGGAATGATATCAATCCCCGTTACTCTGCAGCCCAAGGCCTTCGCTAACTGAACACTCACGGCGCCTTTACCGCAAGCTAAATCGAGCACTCGCATTTTTTCTGATACCGGGACATGCTTCAAGGTCATATCAATGATATCATTTGGCGATGCACCCAGTTCCCATAAGTCCTGTAATAGATATGGCAGGTATGGAATCAACTCGATGGACTCTGCCGTTAGTGATTTTGCCAGCTTTTCTTCGACGTTTAACATTGATCTTATTCCTTTCTCTTTGACCAACTCACCCGAAGGATTATCCTTCTGATATACGCTACAATCTTTTTCTTATCCTATCATAAAATACTTTTTAGCAGAAACAAAATCCTCTGTTTTTTTGATACCCGCAACCTGAAAATCGTTAAAAAGAGCTTGCCTTCAGATGACTAGTATTCCTAAATGTTCTACTAATATTTTTACACCAATTACTAACAGGATTACTCCTCCCAGTAGCTCTGCTTTTCCCTTAAATCGCGATCCGAAGATACTGCCAATTTTTACTCCCATCACCGAGAGAAACAGTGTAATACTTCCAATAGATAAAATTGTGGGAAGAATATGAACCTGAAGAAAGGCAAACGACACCCCGATCGCCAGAGCATCGATACTTGTTGCCAAGGCCAGGGGAATCATGGCTTTGGGGCTGAGAGTGGCTTTTTCATCTTCGGGACATCCACATCCGACCACTGGACATGCCGCTGCGGTATCCGGCTTCTCTACACCCCCTAAATATCCTTCCTTTCGTAAACCATCGATTATCATTTTTCCACCAATGATGCCCAGCAAAACAAAGGCAATCCAATGATCGAAAGCAATGATCTTTTCATTAAACTGCACGGCAAAGATATAACCAATCAAGGGCATTAAGGCCTGAAAAAATCCGAAATACAATCCCACAACCAGGGTCTTTTTCAAATCTGCTTTTTTCAGATTCAAGCCGATGCAGATTGCCACAGCAAAAGCGTCCATGGAAAGACCGATCGCAACCAAAATTAACTCAAGAATACTCATTTAAACATACTCCTTAAGTAAAATTTATGAATAAAAAAACAGGTACAGCTATTCTAAGCTTATACCTGGGTTTTTACAAAAAAATAAGACCATGTATAGCTGTAACAGTTATACATGAGTCTCGTTTATTAAGGCAAGCCAGGCCGTTGTGACCAGTATGTTGACTTACCGCGGATTTAACGCTAACTACTCCCTCATGAGCAAAAATTCATATTGTAATCATTATAGTATGAAGTACGCTTACTGTCAAATAATTATGTCCGTCTCTACTAAATCCAAAAAATTTCTTTCGTTTTTTTAATGCTTTTTCTCACTTTAACAAACCGACAATCCCCTGATACTGCTTTTTAACTTGTGTGTGCACCAAAACCGTGATCGCTTTTTGAGGACATTGATTGACACATCGATAGCAAAGGGTACATTGATCCAGTTGTACAATTCTTCGATCTGTTATTTTGAGGTTTTTCATCGGACAGATCCTGACACACTTGCCACAAAGATTACATTCTGCCGAAATTCTAACATCCCGTTGGGCCTTCTTTTCAAGTGCACCAAAATGCGCCCGTTGGGTCCACAAACCTAAATGTTGAGAAACGAAATTAAACCCACGCTTTTTGACAACCTCATTTTTAATGTTCTGACATGATCGACTAAGTTTCTTCTCTGCCTTTTTTAAATACCTTTGCATTTTATTTGGATTGGCAAGGGGAAATAAAAAAAAGTTACAAATATTATTCGGCATATTAAAATGTTCAGCATAGCGAACGTTTACCGATACCCCTTCTAGTAATTCTGTAAAAACCCGGGCCCCATCTCCTGAGAACAGCAGTTGCGTACTGAAAATGATCAGCTGTTTGCCCTCAAACGCGGACCGATTTTTTCTGACAAACTCCCGCATAATTCGGGGGACGCAGGAACCGTAAATGGGATAGCAAACGGCAATGGTCTTAACCTGCCCCATTTTTTCTTTGAAATCCACTTCTTCTTCAATGGAATAACAAGCCGCGGCCATTTTGGCTGAAAAGCGTTCTGCTATAAATTTTGAATTTCCCGTTCCTGAAAAATAGAGTGTTAACATACGTCCTCCTGTTTCTAAGTATTTACTGTTTAATCGCTGATGCCGACTTTGTTATTAGCTACTCTCCTTGCCAGCTGAAAGGTCGTGATAAATTAGCTGGAAGCTTCGTTTTAGCATTTCCCTGAGCCGCATTAATCTGCATTTGTGTTAGAAAAACACAACCGCTTAAATCCGTGTCTTTGATATTCGCATCCCGCATATCAGCACCCAGAAAATTAGTTTTCTTCAAGCTGCAACCCTTCAGATTGGCCGCAATCATCAACGCCATACTAAAATCTCTGCCATCAAGATTGGCACCTTTAAAGTTTTTACCAAAATAGTCTTTGCCGTTAGTCCCATCAGAAGAATCAGCCGCTACTTGATCACTCACCTTTTTTAACGCCTGATCCACACGCATTTTATAACTGGCAATATCGATGACCAGGATTTCCGTCGTTGCGGTCATTTGAATATTCTCTACAAGCAGCGCATCGATCTCATCTTTTGCGCGATCATCACTGACTAACGACAGTGCTTCCAATAAATACCAGGCGATCTGATGGAGCTGAAAGACCTTCATAAAGACCTGAAAGATTTCATCGGCCTTGTCCGGATTGGTTTTCCAATTTTCATTGACGTAACTGCTTTGGGTCACTTTTTGCCCGGCACCAAAGCAATCATATGCCAGACACCCTTTCATCTTTTTCGCTGCCAAAAGGGGATGGATATCACAACAAAAATCTGTCGTCAAGTGTTTACAAGGTACCCCCGCCTGCTTGTTCTCGGGAAATCCATCACTTTTCATGCAATACAAGGCGACGCAACATAGACCGCTACATTTTTTACAATCGATCTGAAGGGCCACTTCCAAATCTGCATATTTATTGGTTACTTCTTTTTTTATCATCTATCTCCATTAAACCTTTCTCGCACCAGATCTTTTCGCATTATTTAATTCTTGAAGGTTTCATTGCCGTAATTTTTCGCCTCGTTTTGGTTTTCGCTCACAACTTACTTTACCTGGTTGGATCACGCTACTCGCAGCAGATAGGCCGTAATTTAAACATTAATACACTTTTCTAGTTATCGCTTGAAAAATTACAGTTGTTCTTCGGTATCAAAAAAAATGTTTTCCCTGCTCGATTACGGTTAAGTCGCCATTAAAATGCTGTGCGAAGTTCGAAACCCCATCCTTCTGAAGCAACTAATTTATTATAGCACTATTCGCAGCGCTTAAACAAATCGAATTCAGCCCTTTTTAAACCGCTCGCCACTCGCCCTCTATCTGTCAACGTGTCAACGATGCTAATTTTGCTCCTGATCCACAGCTTTTGTCCTTGTTATTCATGATCCAACCTTATATAATGTTGTTTGCAACATGAAATTCAAACAACAATTAATCCCTAATGCTGGATAATCGACAAATGGGATATCCCGGAAATAACTCGTTTGAACTTTGATAAATATAACCGTACTCGCTAATTAAGGCATTAAAAGAGAGGACAAACACTCTCGAAAAACTATAATAATAATAAGGAGCTGAACAAATGGAATGGATTGAAAGACTAAATAACGCGATAAATTATATTGAGGAGAATATTACTGCGGACATTGACTATGAGCAAGTCGCCGCCATTGCCTGTTGCTCAACCTATCATTTTCAACGGATGTTTGCCTACATGGCAGATGTGCCTCTATCTGAATATATTCGCCGCCGGAGAATGACACTAGCTGCCGTCGATCTTCAAGGCAGTGAAGAAAAAATCATTGATGTGGCCTTGAAATATGGCTACACTTCTCCCACCGCATTTAACCGAGCATTTAAAACGATTCACGGCGTTGCCCCTTCACGTGTTAAAGAGGGGGGCGTTGAGCTCTGCGCCTATCCACCAGTCAGCTTCAAAATTACAATTAAAGGAGTCACGGAAATGAATTACAGAATTGAACAAAAACCAGCTTTTCGAATTATCGGGACCTGGCAGCCCCTACACAAGGAAATTGAAAAAAACTTTGAAATTGTGCCGCAAATGTGGCAAAAAGCGACCACCGATGGAACGATTCCGAAGTTGGCGGCGCTGATGGATCAACAGCCAATGGGTTTACTGGGGGTCAGTGTCTGCAATGACACCGAGGACTGGAAGTATTTTATTGCGGTTGCCAGTACCAAGGATACCGATGACAGCTTAGCGGAATATACGGTTCCTGCTGCTACCTGGGCGATCTTCGCTGGCAGTGGAACAAACCTGTCCATTCAAGACTTAGAACAGCGAATCGTCACCGAGTGGCTCCCCACCTCAGGGTATGAATACGGCAATGCCCCGGACATCGAAGTTTATATCAATGCCGATCCCCAAAATGCCCAATATGAAGTTTGGATCCCGGTTATTAAAAAATAACGAAGTATGATCCAACCTGCCGCTAAACCATTTGGCCACCCTTCTGGAGCATCGGCACTGTCCAACCAGAGTGGTGGCTTTCGGTTACGCCATGGGTCGGCCATGTTTTTATGAATTTAGACCTTCATAAAGGAATCAATTTGTCACCTACAAATCCAACGCTTCAAAGGAAATAACTGATTTTTTGTAAGCCGCAAATGTCAGCAGACAGTATGAGAGGATGCCGACGACTAATACCATCAACTTATATTGAATAAACTCCGGATCATTCGTATCCAGATAATTTTTCATAAATGGCACCACATGGGTACTTGTTTCGGCAATGATCATAAAGATCGCCATCACCAGACTGCCCCAGCCAAAGGCGGCCCCAACCTTGTTGGTATCCTTATAATACTTGATAAAAAAGACGAAATTAAAGAGTCCCATTATTACAAAAGATAACCCGAAAAATGCCGTGTTGGCATTAATCCCGACAAGATTTCCCGGCATATCATATAAGCTTCTCACATAAGCAAAAGGGATGGCCGTTAAAACCTGGGCCATCTGAATAATGGCAACAAATAAGAAGCGTGATTTGACAATATCTTTTTTGCGAACCGGGAGTGTCATGGTATAGAATATATCATTATTCTCCCGTCCGCTTAAACACATAAAGGATCCCCAGGCTGGTGTAGAAAAACGTCACATAATAGGGATAATTCGGGATCAGCATCATTGCTGACAGGGATAAAAAAATAAGTGCGGTCGGGTGCATCGCCAGCTTAAATTCTTTGTTGAGCAGATTATTCATTGCGATATCACTCCTTTTCCATATGAATCATAATCGCTTCCAAATCTGCATCGGTCACGTTTTCATTGATATGACTAACATCTGTCGCTTTAATCAGTGCCCGATAGCCGTGCTTAGTCTGTTTGTATCCGATCAGTTTTGGTCTTAAATCATCGGTCAGTTGCTCATCCGAAAATTCCAGAACTTTGTATTGTGCCAGAAATGATGCCATATCACTGTTAGCCAACACCTTACCCTTCTGGATATAGATGATATTATCCGCACACTTATCGAGATCCGAGGTAATATGGGTCGAAAACAAAATGGTGATCCCCTCTTGTAAGAGTCCTAAAAAGATATCGAGTAAGTCATCTCTTGAAACCGGATCAAGACCGCTTGTGGGTTCATCTAGAATTAATAGCTCGGCATGATGTGAAAGTGCCAGAACAAGCGAATATTTTACCTTCATCCCTTCGGATAATTCATCGGGGGTTTTATTTTCGTCCAGTTCAAAGCGTTTCATATAAAGCTGATAGGCTTGTTGGTCCCAATTCTCATAAAAACGCCGGGTTGTTGCTGTAATTGTTTTGATCTTCTTTTTGGGATAATAATTAATTCCCCCTGAAACAAAGCCGATTCTTTGCTTGATTTCAAACTCACTCGCTTTAAAACCCTTCCCAAAAAATAAAATCTCACCCCCGTCCGGATGAACAAAGTTCAGCAATGCCTTAAGTGTTGTGGTCTTGCCGGCACCGTTGCGTCCAATAAAACCAGTGATGGTGCCCTGTTCCAATGCAAAAGAAACATTATCCAGTTCAAATTGATCGTATTTTTTGCGTAAATTATTAACCGCCAGAACGCTCATTTCCCATCACTCTGGTCTGAGTCAGAACCGCTTCCACCAAAAACCATTTGTGAAATTTTAGCAAACATATTTTTAGGGGGAATCGCAATCCCCTGTTCTTCATCTCCCAGCAATATCAATGTATCGCCTGGTTTAATATTAAAGACATCCCTTGCTTCTTTTGGAATGACAATCTGCCCTTTTTCACCGACCTTAACAGTCCAGGCATATTTTCCTTTTGGCTGAGTCATTATTTTCCTCCATTCAATGCGTTAAGTATAATAAGTATGATTTGTACTACTTATCATAAGGATATTCCTTTACCATGGTTTTGTCAATCATCTTTTTAAATATAAAATAATAAGCCCCCGTAAATTTCGCAACAGTATCCTGACTCTAGCTGTTCAATAAAAAAACTGCCTGAAGGTCACGCAATCACGAGCCTTTGGCAGTTTTAAGCTTAAGGGTTTGTTTTTCTCTTTTTTCTTTGGGTCTGACCCAAATTTTGCATTGCGTAGCAGGGTGTTTTTGCCTGAGGCTCTAACCCCAGTATTTACGCCAGCATGTTTCATAAAAATTAAACCACACCCTTCCATTTTTTTATTATCATACTATTTCTTTGAAAAGGTATGATTTAGTTATAAAATATTGCTTATCCGCTAAACTCATTGCTCCTACTCCTCTGCCAGCAGATAATGCAGCATTTTTTCCGGATTTTCAAGGAATCGGCGCGTCAACTGATAGTGTTCCGTCTCTCGATAATCCACCGAGTGGATGCCCTCTTCGGATAACTGATATAGCTCTGCTTCCGGATAGGCCATCAGAATGGGGGAATGCGTGGCAATGATAAACTGGGAATTCTGCTGTACCAATGCATGGATATGTACCAACAGGGTCATCAGTCGACTGGGCGAAAGCGCTGCTTCAGGCTCGTCCAGCAGATAAATTCCGTTTCCGCTGAAGCGGTTGGCTACCAGTGCCAGAAAACTCTCACCGTGGGACTGGTTATGCAGCGACCGATCGCCGTAGGCGGTTTGAAACTGGTTCCGGAATTCCTCTTTATAGACCTCATCCAGATAACTGGCCGTATTGTAAAAACTTTCGGCTCTTAAAAAAAAACCATCCTTGGGATAAGCGCTCCGCGAAATGGTTAAGTGACGATACAAATCGGAATGGGTAGCGCTGGTTGAAAAGTTACAATTACGGGTGCCGCCCTCAGCATTAAAGCCAAAAGCCACGGCAATCGCTTCCAACAAGGTTGACTTTCCGGTGCCGTTTTCGCCGACTAAAAAAGTCACCGATTTGCGGAAAGGCAGCTCTTTCATCTGTTTCAAATGGCGTACCACCATCAGGCGGTGAAGATAGGAATCTTCTTCCACCGGCGAACTGAGTCGCACACTGCCGATATAATTTCGTTCCAATTGAGGCTCCTTTCCAAATTGATTGAATTCGATTTAAACAACGATATGGTTTTCTATCCAGTGCTTAAAAAAAGCCAATTGTTTTTCCGTATGAAAATAATGTTCACCATGTTTCATTACGGTTAGATCACAATTAAAGTGCTGTGCGAAGTTTGAAACCGTATCGAATTCACATAAATCATCAGCTGAGCCATAAAGAATTGCAGTTGGTTTTTTCCAGGAACTAATGGGATGTTCCTTAACATAGCAATAATAATCCCAATATAATCGTTGCCCGATCGGGGTCGAAACTTCTTTTTCAGCTTGTAACTGTGCCTCGCTGATACTAAACCACGACATCAGATTATTGATAATACGCTCCATATCGACAACTGGTGACAGGAATAGGCACTGCTTCAAATCAACATCTTTGTAGGCAAGCAAACTAAAATACGCCCCCATACTGCAGGCAAACAAACTGATCTCATTCCATTTTGTTTTTGCATATTCCATAATGGCAGAAAGATCTTTTACGCAATATAAAACCTTGCATGGCGTTTTATCATTTTGACGTTCGCCATGCTCAGGCAGATCAAAGCTAAGCACCTGATATCCTAATTGTGTTAGTTTTTCTGCCAATATCACAATGACATCATCGGATTTGTTTGACATATTTCCGTGTACGGCGATAAATACTTTAGGGGAATTCTCGCCCCAAATAATCGCTGGAATACCATCTATCGTTAATTTTTGATTTGTCATTTTACCCCCTAAGTATGTCTTTTTATTAAATTGGATACTTATTTTCTTTTTTTGAATTTTTCCGTGGCAAACGCATAGGATTCCTCAATTAGCGGTTTTAATTTCTCAAAGGTATCTTCTGATGGGTTCAGAATGCTAATCCATCCCATCCAGGCATATACGGGATGGGGTAAAATCGTATCCAATAAAGTAAAATCATATTCCATCTTAACAACCTCACCGGCTGCCGGACGGGCCGGGATACTCCCAAACAATTCCAAAAATGTTTGTTTTCGCAATCCCATATTCACCCTAAAAATTCCATCTCGGTTTAAATTAGAGCCTTTATCATTGGCTCCATCTTTTTCTTTCACCGTCAGTACATAAACGCCACGCTTCAAGGCATGATTAGGATTATAAAATATTCCTTTCTCACCCCAGCTCTCTACTAAAACAGTGTCGCTTAAATATTCTGTGCAATAATGTAATATTTGATCTACTTTCATCAACACTTTCCTCGGTTTCTAACACTTATTCACATGCTACTCTGTCCTCGATATTAACATGAACAACACCTCTAAATTTTATTTCAATTGGTTTCTCTTCATACCACCATGACTTCGTCTGCGTAAAGTTCAGACCTTTAGCACCCCGCGAAAGCCTCTGACCCCATAATAAGAAGAGGCACTGTTGTGATAGATAAAGACGTGGTCGTAACGGCGATCGCCAAAAAGTGCCCCGCCAATTTTTCTGATCTCAGGGGGTGTTTTCACCCAACTCGATGTTTTAGTATCGAAATCTCCCAGCTTCTGCAATTCCCGGTATTGTTCTTCAGTTAAAAGCTCAATACCCATCGTGGTTGCCATATCAATGGCACTATTCTCCGGTTTATGTTCTTTCCGTGACGCTAACGCATCACGATCGTAACAAATATTTCTACGGCCGTTCGGACTTTCTGGCGAGCAATCAAAAAAAATAAATTCTTTCGTAGCCTGGTCATAGTCAACCACATCCGGTTCCCCGCCAGTTTCTTCCATTTCACTTAGTGACCACAATTTTTCTGGCTTAACGTCAAGCTTTGCCTGAATCTCAGTCCAGTTTAAACCTTGATGACGGCTCATATTTTTATCAAAACGGGCACTCAAAAGGCTAAATAGCTCTTCGCACCGTTCTGAGGGTAATTCCCTTTTTTCATTTTGCATCATGAAACCTCCTCGTTAAGTTATTGAAACTTCTATCCTATTCTATGGGGAATCTTGCTTAGTCATTGGATTTTCTTCCGCTTCATACGATATCGCCATTGCTCCTTTGCACTGTCATTAAAACAACCTCAAGCATCCTTTTTTCCTCTCCTGTTATCCAGTTGATCGGACTTGCCGCAACCCGAAAACGCATTTCATAATTTATCTTCACATAGCTGTGCTTTATTCATTGTCGCCCAAACCCGCTTCGCATTCGCTCATTCCCCAAATCGCTTAGGACATACGCTGCGGCAGGTATCGCACGAAACTGTTTCAAAGCCTCTTGCTGTTGTTCCATAGGCATTGTTTCGGCATAACTTTTGAATGACGGAACCCTCACCCAGTGCTTGAACCGGACAGCTTTTTAAACAGCGATTACAGCCCTCTATGCAAAGAGATTCGGCATCGTCATCTGATTCTAATTTGAGATTTGACAGAATTACACCGACGGTTAGGCGGTTCCCGAATTTTTTATTGAGCAACAAAGTATTCTTACCCAAGGTTCCAATCCCGGCATTGACAGCCGCATGTTTCATGGAGATTAATCCGCGTCCCTCCATTTTTTTGCTGTCCCAATAATCGTAAGGGCTATCGCAAGGCACTGGCACGGCTGTGCCGCGATATTCATCTTCGATTATTCTCGCTGTCATCATTGCTATCTGATCCACTTTCGGAATGGTCAGATAATTAAAATGTCCATATAACAAATCCGGTTTAACCTCATACAGGCTTTTCGGTAGAGCAAAGCCAAATACGATTACAGTTTTGCAATCGGGATAAAGATCGCACGGATGAAATCCCTCCGGGGCCTGAATAAATCGTTCAATACTTGCAAACCCACACACATCTGCGCCCAAGTCCAAAATTCTTTTTCTGATTGACTCTTTCAATTTACCCTCCTTGTCTTTTTTTCCGATCGTAATTTAAATCAGAGGTGCTTCTAATGTGAAAATATTTTTCTAGCATCTTACTTCATATCTGTTTTAAACTGATTAAAATGGACCTTCTCATAGTGCAATTCATTTTCTTCATGAGGTTTTTTCACTTCATCCGGATAACCAATCGCAATGATGCATTCAACTGCGTACTGCGCGGGGATTAAAAGGATATCTTTTATATAATCTTCCGTCTTCTTTTGTTCTGTCTGAAATCGCTCCCTAACTTGAATCCAGCATGAACCCAAACCTAAATCGTGGGCGGCTAATTGAATCAGAATTGCTGCAATCGCAGCATCTTCAATCCAAACGTCACATAGTTCCTTGTTGGCGGCCACAACAATTGCCAACGGTGCTCCTGCTAAAAAAGCTGCTCCGTGTTCTCGGCAAAGAGCCAACTGCGAAAGCCGGTCACGATCAGTGACGGCAATAAATTCCCAGGGACGTCTGCCCCGCGATGAGGGTGCCAGCAGTGCACTTTTTAAAATGGCATCAATCTTTTCCTGTTCAACTGCCTGGTTCTTAAATTTACGGATACTTCTTCTGGTTTTTAACTGGTCGTAGAACATCAACTTTTTCCTCCACCTTTTTTCAATAATGATAATTGTTTCTCAATTATCCGACCAAATCTTTTCGCATTAAGTAATCTTTTTGGATTTCATCACCCATCACAAAATCATGGATCCCTATCCTTACAAATCCCAGTTTTTTATAAAATTGGATTGCCTTGCAATTTTTCTCCCAAACACCCAACCATAGGTATTTTTTACCCTTTTCCAAAGCGAATTCCATCGCCTGATCCATTAAACGACGCCCTAATCCCATTTTTTGAAAAGCCTGTAACACATAAATTCGTTCGACTTCAAGGGATAACGGATCTTGAAGTTCGGTTTGGGCTAAAGACTCATTGACTTTCAGACAACCTGCGAGTTGCCTCTCTACTTCCACGAAATAAAAACAGGAGGCGGGATTCAAGAGTTCATCCGTTATTTTACCGATCTTGAATGCTTCATTTCGATAAGCATCCATTGTTTCTTTACTATTCATCGCAGCGAAAGTCTCTTGATAAGCTTTCCAGCCAATCTGCTGCACTTCCACTGCATCATCCGGGGTGCATTTTCTAATACGAATCATTTTATCCTCCGCTTAACCATAAAAAAATCCGATCCCTTTTATGGATCAGATTTTATTATATCGCACCTCCCGAGCTAATCACAACCCGAATTGTTATCCCTACGCCCGCATCCGTTTTGTAGTCAATTTACCGGGACGTTTTTGTTGTTATTCTGAGGGGGTGTACCTGCCGGCATACGCTCTCTTCGCTTTTTGGGTATAACGCGCAATAAACTCTGTTTTTGCCGCTGTGTATCCATCTCTGTTGTGCTCAAATTCTTTCACCAAACTCAATTTAAGATTTCCATATTCGACGGCAACATCAGCATGATCTAATAAATAATCTCTAAAATACAACTCTCCCCAATCACCCGAATACCTGACATGAAGATGGTACACCTTTTCTGCAAATCCATCCGGGGTATAACCTTTGTTGAATGCAAGTCTCAACTCCGGCTCATATGCACTTGACATCAAGATCCAGTTTTTAACCATCAGGTTTTCGATTAACGCTGTAATATTGCAATTCTTCTCAACTTCTAATAAGATATCAATGGTCGGCTTGGCAATCAAACCCTTCACCGCGCTACTCCCAATATGGCTAACTCGCTTTATATCCTGGCTCTTACTAAAACTTAAAAGCTGTCTTTCCTCAATTTCAAACCATTCTTTATATTGGGGATTGTGCTCCTTTAAAATAATCGGAAACAACTCCCACAATTCTTCTAATGACATCTCTGATAATTCTTTTTTCATGCTTTCACCTCATCCGACGGATTTTCAACGTACACTCTTCTAAGTGATAATTTATCATAAAATTATCACTTGACAAATAGTCAGTGCTGAGTATAATTATAGTCAGCACTGACTATTTAAAAAAGGAGTGATTACATGATCCCGTTATACATTCTTGGGCTTCTCCTGCGCTTCGGCCCTCAACACGGTTACCAGATAAAAAAGTTGATTGCTGAACAGCTGGAGGATTTCACCCAGATTAAACTACCCACCGTGTATTACCATCTTGAAAAAATGGAGGCTGCAGGGCTAATTCTTGCTAGCCGTGACAAACAAGGTGCTCGTCCAGAAAAAACCGTGTATCAAGTAAATAGTGCTGGCGAAGACAAGTTTAAGGAGCTGCTTCACCAAAGTTTGCAGATTAATTACCGTCCGATCTTTGACATTGATGGCACTTTTTATTTTTCTGACTCCCTTGACCACAGTGCCTTGATGGACAGTCTTAGTCAGCATATCGTCAACCTGAAGAAAACCCTTGAAATGCTTACCATTCACTGCAACGAAACTTTAGCAAATATCCCAAAAGACTATAGAACCTCTGCCGATATTATTTTCAAGCATCATATTCGCCACTATCAGGCCGAGCTTAGCTGGGCCGAAGAATCATTAAATACCTTAAAGGAGGCTAACACAGATGATAAAAACAAGAGTTATTGAAACCAACGAAGGCATTCAAAATGAGATTACGGTCGAAACCTTTGATTTATTTGCCCGCCGTATGCGGGATAAAGGCTTTAACGGTGTGAACGATATGATTGCTTCGGGCATCCGGGGCGGTGATATTCTGGAGGTCGGACCCGGGCCCGGCTATGTGGGGCTGGAACTAGCTAAGAAGGTTCACCCGATATCCCTAACTGGCTGCGAAATCAGTCCCGCGATGATCCATTTCGCCGAAAAAAATGCTGCCGAATACCGCATTTCCGCTCGCTATGTGCTGGGGAACTGTATTGCAATGCCCTTTGAGAATGAAAGCTTTGATACGGTTATTTCCAACGGTTCTCTCCATGAATGGGAAAACCCCATTCGCGCCTTTGATGAAATTTATCGCGTCCTTCGTCCCGGTGGGCGTTACTGCATCACCGACTTGCGCCGTGATGTCAATCCGCTGATCCGGACAATGGTCTATCTTTCCACCCGGCCCACGGAAATGCGCCCGGGACTGATTACCTCATTAAATGCCGCCTATACCGTTTCAGAAATCACCGAGCTTCTGCGTCATTCCAGCCTCCACCAAGCCACGGCAATCGGGGATTTCTTTGGTCTTTGCATCACCGGTCAGAAGTGAAGTTTTTTAAATCCATGCAAACCACCGACATCTATGGTATTGGGATTCTGTTTCATGAGCTGTTAACCGGGCAGCTTCCTAACCAGGGACCCGTCGCGGTCGGTAGCTTGGCCGCTGTGATAAAAAAGTGCATCCATATGGACCCCAGCCAGCAATATCAAACCATAGCTGAACTTGAAATGGCATTAAAAAAACCGAAAGTTAAAAAAGAACGCTACCGCCCTGATAAGTCAGGCTTTCGAGCCTGGCTTCCCCCAGGATTTCAAAACGGAAATCTCGAGAACATGGTTGTCAAATTTCTGTGGTATTTATTGTTTTTTTACTTAGTTTATCACTTGATATAAAAAATGCAAGCCTGATCGGTCTTTGGGTCAATCGTATTGACTGTTTATGAATCTTATCGGAGTTTTTTCAGCGCTTCTTCCACATCTGAAACGAAATACAGATGTTTACCCTGATTGGATTCATAAATAAAATCATTCAGCGCCTTGCTTGTATACCCGGAAAAATCACCAATGATTGCCAGTCGGATGCCGTAATTCACATATTTCTGGATAATTTCACCGGCAAGCCGGGTTTTTAAATCAAAAAAATCTTCTGTTAATGCCTCTTTATCTATAATGATCGCATCACATTCGGTTTCATAGCGAACCGTTGCCATTAAATCCAACGCCGACTGGACATCGGTAAGGATCAGTGTAGTTGTATGGACATAGGCGATATTCTGGCCGTTATTGTTTAGTGTTTCTATTTGCATATTTTCCTCCGTTGGTTTTAATTCTGGTTCTGACACAAACATGTTAATTTTAGACTAAGTTAATGAAAATCTGTGAAGAATTCAATAGGCATGGTGATTCCGTTGTTACGCTTTAGTCATCTTGGCTGCTTTTATAGAAACCATCAATAGGACTCTTATTGAGATAAAAGATAGTCCTCTGGTTTTGTATACCGGGGATATTTTCCCACAGTTGATAACAATTCCTGAATTAGTTCATCAGAACATGATGGATTTTTCTTTAGTTCTATATACAAACACAATAATTGAGCAGTTGTGAGTAAGCAATGATTTCTTGCTTCAGCATATTTAAGCATTTGATTGGGAAAGACATCTTCCCGTCGCTCAAATAAAGGTGTATCGCAGTATCCATTGACAATAAGAATCGGTTTAGCTGAATGCTCATTATCTTCAATAAACATGGCAACCCATTTTTCGAGTTGAGCGGCATGCTTTTCAGCAGCACTTTTAGTAACTCCCTTAATTTCAGCGACTATATTTATATTTTTATATTCGGCTATTATATCGCTTCGACCTTGTTCAGCATCCAACATTCTAAAGCCTATTTCCGAAAGGACTACTTTCACGATTTCTTCTAATTGATTTCCACTAGATGTGACAAGCGTTTTATATCTTTGGATGATACTTATCACATTTTCTCGTTTATCTATTCCCTTTTGAATTTTAGTAAGTTTATCACGCTCTTTATTGAGCTTTTCTAATTCTTCATCTTCATTGAGAATAAAGAAATTGTTCGCCCATTCAGGTAATACGTAGTCATTAATAGATGAACTTAATTTATCATTTAATTTAAATAATTCACTTAAGTAAATTTTCCCATATTTTTCCCAATAATCATTGTTCTCATAATCTGCTTCATAATAGGGCATCGGCAATAATACTATTCTTCCCGATTCATATTCAAAAACAGCTGATACAGCCCGGTCACTCTTTGGAATTTTCAATAAGGTATTCTGAGTAGGAGCATTAAAATATGCTGCATATTGATATGATTCTTTAGCTGTTTTAAAGAAATCAAAATATGGCTGTTTTGCACATATCTCAAACTTATTGCCATAAACATGAGTTACTGAAAATTCTATTGGTAAAAAAGAATACATATCAAATTCTTCAACCATATTTGTTAAACGAGCATTTTTACCCGTAGCACTATATTTTTTTCACCCGTATAAACGTAGCAGTTTTCGTTTCTACCTATAAGTATAAAAATATTTTTTCCTTGTTTAAGCAATTCGACTAATTGCTCTTTTATTCTGGCAAAGTCTTCTTTGATTTGGCATGATGCATATTGAGAAAGCAAACGTTTATTTTGATAAGGACTAGTCGTTGATTCAGAATAAGAACTACTAATAAAATTTGCACCAATAATTACCGCATCGAAATCAAGAAAAGAAACATTGTTCTGAAAAGATTCTTCTTGAAAATTATGTATATTTAGTTCTTCAAATTCAGTATTTAATCCAAGCATTTCTAACTTATTTTTCATCCTTCGATTCCTTTCAATCGCTTTTATCCCGTGAAAACATCTCACGTGGCATGTTTTTCTTCTCCTTAGTATTATTTCAGGCTACTATGCCCAATCTTTTTCATAAGCACTAGAAATAAGCTCCATATTATCATCAAACTCCTGAATAATATATGCTTTTCCATCTTTTATAACGCAGTTACCACTTTTCAATGTAATGTTATCTCCAGAAGATTGGATGTGCTCATATTCTTCGATTTTTATATCTTTAAACCTTAGTATTTTTCGCAATTCGATAACATCCAACTTCATGATGTCTAAAATAGAATTTAGAAGAGTTTCCGCATCTTGAAATACAATTCCATAAGGTGTATCATACAACAATTTTATAACACTAAGTATATTTCCTGTTTCGGGGTTTGTAAAAGGATAATTGAATGCAGCTGTAATCTGAAAACGCTGAGTTTCGATAATGTGGAACATTTTTACTGAAACAATAGGGATGGACTCTTGGCTTTTCTTATCAAAATACCAGCCTTTATATGTATTAGTTAATTTCTTTAAGAAATATAAATTTGATATTTTGCAATTGAACCTCTCATTATCAAGATGTTCAATAATAAACTCCTTACTATAGGCATCTTTACGGACTTCTTCTGAAAAATAGTAATCAATCACGACTTGATGCAGTGTCTTTTTTAGCTGATTTGATTTAATGTATTTAGGGGTTCCCATCGCATCATTTTTCACAGTCCAAGTTACTTTACTGATGATATCCCATAGTTCAGGGGTGTAATTGGTATACCCCAACTTTTCTATACCATCCTTTGAAAAGTATATAGTTTCATTTTCACGATATACCTTCATGACCTCACTCCTTCTTTTGAATTATTCTAACAAAATTCATCTCGTCTGGTTACTTATTATAAACATCCTCAAGCAGTGACCATTAACGTACTTGGTTCTTTTTGTTGAGATTTATACTTTTTATACAAAATGTTAAATATTCTCATTTCATAGTTTTAATTTGCTAGCAATATTCTGCAACTTCGATAGATTACCGGTTCTCCTCAGCGGTTGCTCATAAACAACATCAAGCAGTTCGGCAAAAACTACATCCACAAGTTCTATTAACGTTTTGTCGATTTCCTTTTGCTTCATGATATCCCCACCATTAGTATGGATTGCACCATTTCCAATATCTTTAATTGCCTTTAATAATACTGGTGGCATGTCCATCGCCCATTTAGGCGCTTTACCATCATTAATTTCCTTTTCAAGAGCTAATATTTTTCCACCTAACATACCATTTCGATAACCTTGTTCATACAAAGCCCATTCAAGTGCAGAACGATACATTGCCATCGATGCACTCAATGCATTAACAGATTTTGCCCGAAAAGCTTGATCTATATAATATTTATGTGAACTTTGCATCTAGGTTACACTAAGTCATAAAAAACTGTGTGAGAAAGTCTCAAAACCCCAGTAAAATCAAG
>NZ_JAXQGA010000018.1:0-72165 GCF_034438075.1 Acetobacterium sp. K1/6
ACAACTGCTCAGACGTCCTTTGGACATACGGTTCCGGTTTATGATATGGAAAGAACCATCTGTGATCTGATCCGCAGCCGCAAAGGGATTGAAATCCAAACCTTGGTATCAGGATCAAAATGGTGGGCGTTATCGCCAATACTAAAACACCATTCGATATTGACATTGGCGATGTCATTATACCAGATGCGGAAAGTAGAAAAATTGGCGTACAGATCAGTGGGTTTGAATCACCAAATATTTTCACTTATTCTCTTGAATCAACAGTTTCAGAGAAATGGGATGCAATCATAAGTCGGATGGAAACTACCAGTAGAATGAAAGATTATTATGATATCTATTACCTGGCAGACCATTACGATTTTGATGGAAAAATACTGAAGGATGCGCTTTTGAATACATTGAGCAATCGAAAAACTATTTTTGATGAAACCACGATTGTAAAAGTATCAGATATGTATAATGACGATGATATGCAAAAAAGATGGAAGTCATTTTCCAGGAATTCATTGGAAATTGATCTGGAATTTAAAATTGTAGTTGATATGGTTGTTCAATTTATCGGAAAGCCGATGAATGCAATCATTAAGGAAGAAGATTTTTCTGAAGATTGGTATTCAAAAGATAGAACTTACAAATGAGAATAAGACGGTGAATTCTTATCGCCCGAAATGATTGATGCGAGGTGAGATAAGTGAAATATGTTGAACTATTGGAAAAATACGAGGAATTATTGAGTGAAAACAAAAAGTTAAAAGCAACAATAGCGGATCTTAAATCAACGATCGCTGAGGAATCCACAGTTAACGGTATTGTTAAAGAAGCAGAAAATTTAACAAACGCTGAAGATACAATTGGTCTAACAAAAAAGAGTTCAACGTAGGAAAAACTTGATTTATTTCTATCGGTTTTCAGAGGCAGAACTGACGTTTGTGCCAAACGGTGGCGAAATAAGCCAGGCTATTCACCATACTGCTTTAATGACTTCAAACCAGGCATCTGTAATAAACCCCGGACAAAGTGTACGGAATGTAAGCAAAGTAATTTTGCGTCACTGGACAGAAAACAACTGAAAAAACACTTGTTAGGGACAGAAAGAACCAGCCATATCAAACAATTGGTTGAGCTTCAAAGTGGCAAAACCGTAAATGTTATTGAATTATCAGGCAATTTAACGGCGAAGAATAGAAAAAAAGCGGTGGAGAGTATCAGGGCAATTAAAAGTGGCGAAAAGTACGTGATTATCGCTACCGGAAAGCTGATTGGCGAAGGCTTTGATGAAGCAAGATTAGACACTTTATTTATGGTCATGCCAATTGCGTGGAAAGGAACGATTGCTCAATATGCCGGACGACTTCATCGGAATTATGAAGGTAAAAAGGAAGTGCTTATCTATGACTATGTTGATGTCCATATACCAGTTTTGGAACGAATGTATCATAAACGGTTAACGGCATACCGATCATTAGGATACAGTATAAAAACCAGTAGCAGTACGTCTGATCTTGAAAATGGTATTTTCGATGAATCAAATTATTTTGATTATGTATTGAAGGATATTGAAAGGGCAAAAAAAAATGTGTTAATTTCAAGTCCATATCTGCAGAAAAAGAAAATTGAAAAAGTGAAAGACGTGCTTTTAAAAACATATTCATCAGGAATACGAGTAACCTTATGCACCAATGAAATTGTGGCTTTTCCAGATAAGCAAATGAATTATATCAAAGCGATTATTGAAAAAATAAGCGGAAAAGGAATTGATGTGATTCAGATAAAAAATAACCGATATCGGTTCATGATTATTGATAGTAGAATTGTCTGGTATGGCGGTATCGATATTCTGGGGAGATGCTTAAATGAGCAATCTTTAATTCGGATTGATAATGGGGCATTGGCAAATGAATTGACTGGTATTATTTATGAACATATCAGTCAATAGATTAAAATACTTACTCCCGGGTGGCATTGCATGATAATCGGTTGGAGATCACCTTGCCAGGGAGGCTGTTGGATGAGGTTTCCATAAAAAAATAGGCTTAGATAAGAAAGTATATGAAGACAAAAAATGATGGTTGGCATTTTGTCTTTATCGTTCGTATAATGTATGCCCTAGACCTACTGATTCGTAATCTCAGTAGGTCGAGGGTTCGATTCCCCCCGCTAGCTCCAGTAAAATGATTATATTTTTGCAAAAGGAATGTCTTTAAACAGCCATTCCTTTTGTTTTAAAATTGTTTTTGTACATTAATCACTTACCATTAACATCAATGCTACGCACTCCACGTGCTTTGAGGATTTAAAGAAGATGCTTGATCAAGTTTATATCCCCTTGGCGGCGGAGTATGTTTATAACTAAAATTTGAGTTTTACATGATAATCTATATTTTACCAATACTTTTGTTCATGTTGTTTTACCTGCTTTTTTCCGAGCGGGCAAAAAGAAAGGTACCGATCATCAAACAAATCACGGTCAACACGACAATGGCGGTAAAGTTCACCACGGGATTAAATAATACAACGCTTGCGTATTCCGGAGTTCCAGCGTAGACCACCGCGCGAACCAGGTCAAGGCAGTATGTCATCGGCATGGCATGGCTTAAGACATACAGAATGCCACTGGAGTTATTAATTGGAATGATCGCTCCGGAAAGAAACATCTGCGGCATGGTGATAAGCATCACAGCAGTATTGGCTGTCTTATTGCTTTTGATAACCCCGATGATGATCATTGCCAGAGCGCCGCCGGAAAGGCACATCAGCGGTGATAGGATGAGAATCATCAGCAGCTGTCCGGGATTCAGGGTAATTCCCATGATGATCCCAACAATTAAGGTGCCGGCCATACTGATAATAGCACCAAAGGATGAGCCGAAAATTTTACCGATCACGATCGAATAGCGCGAGACCGGAGAAACCAGCATCTCCTGAGTAAAATCCGTGGTATGGTCTTCGACCAATGATGTCATTCCCATGGTTGTGACCATAAAAAGCATATTAACCATCATACCGACCATCATAAATTTACTGTAATCGAAACGGAGTCCTCCCGTCATATTCTCAGCGAGGCTGCCGCCCAGCATCCCCATCATGATCAATGGCATGGCAAGACTCGTAAAAATTGTACCGGGTGACCGGAGTGCCAGAGTTATGTCCCTTAGAGCGATCGTGATAACGGCATTGATTTCTCGTTTGACTCTTGATTTTCTATTTGTCAATGAAATTTCAGTCATGCTGCACCTGCCGTTTTGTTAATGTAATCCACATATGCGTCTTCCAGTGATGGCTCTTTAATTTCCAATACCGTCAGTTTGGTTTTAAGTTTGGAAATAATTTCCTGCGGCGTTCTGTTCTGATAAGGAACGATGATATGCGTATCCTTTTTATGTAACAATCCCAGCTCCGAAAGTTCACTCGTCAAGCTTATCCGGTCTTCGGCATCCAGAATAATTTCCTTGCGTAGCAGACTTTTTTTCATTTCCTCCGGCGAGCAACAGCTGGCAATCTGTCCTTTATTAATAATGCATACCTTATCCACATGCTCAGCCTCGTCGATATAGTGTGTGGTTAAAAAAACCGTTGTCCCGTATTCTTTGCGGACATTATTAATGTATTCCCACAGACTTCTACGGCTTACCGCGTCCAGTCCCTGCGTCGGTTCGTCAAGAAACAAAACGGCCGGTGTGTGCATGAGACTGCGGATAATCTCCAGTTTGCGTTGCATGCCGCCCGACATCTTTTTGACGGGCTTAAAGATGGTATCCCGAATTCCGACAATCTCGGCGAGTTCCATGACACGATTTTTATATTCTGCGGGCATAAGCCGAAAGGATGGACGGTAACTGTACATCCCATATAAGCAAGCATGGAAGCGAATATTTTCCTCCGCTGAGAGCTGTAGATCGAGGCTGGGCTTTTGGAAGATGATCCCTACCTTATCCCGTACCTGCTTTGCTTCTTTTTCAATGTCATAGCCGGCAATCATTACGATGCCAGAAGTTTTGGACAATGTAGTGGTCAGGATCGAAATAGTGGTGGTTTTTCCGGCTCCGTTGGGACCGAGGAAAGCAAAAAACTCGCCTTCATCCACCGCAAAACTGACCCCCTTGACGGCCGGTGCTTTTGCTTTGTCATATTGTTTTATCAGATTTTCTACTTGAATCATCGACATAAAAATAACCTCCTGTTTATTTACTTCGAAATTAGTTTAACAAAGTAATTTAAACACAATATAAATGGCATTTAAACACAATGTAAATGCGAAAAAAAGTTTATCGGTCTTTGATGGAAAGCAACTTCGGCAGGGTGATCGTAAATGTTGTGCCCTTATTGATTTCGCTTTGCGGAGTAATTTGACCTTCATGCAATTCTACAATTTTTTTAGCGAGAGAGAGTCCGAGTCCGTTACCGCCGAGAGCCCGGTCGCGGGATTTATCGACCTTATAAAAGCGCTCAAATATATGGATCTGGTCTTCCGACCGGATACCGATACCGGTATCGATAATCTGACAGCACACCTTTGTTTGATCGGACGTCAATATAACGTGAATCATTCCACCTTCCGGCGTGAATTTTATAGCGTTATGGAGAAGATTCACCCAAACTTGAGACAGCAACCCCTCGTCGCCCTGGATTGATAATCTTTCCAAATCCACTTCCATCACAATATGCTTGGTGCTCCATTGTGGCTCTAACATCAGGGCAACATCCTCTAACTGCTTGTCGAGCCTGAATTCGATGAAGGATAAAGGTTCACCTCCAGTTTCCAGCGCTGATAGCTTCAGCAGATTATCACTTAAAGCGGACAACCGTTTGCTTTCGGTTTCAATGATACCTAAATAGCGATTTTTTTGTGCAGTTGTTAGGGTGTCGCTTTTTAATAATGCGGCAAAACCGCTGATGGAAGTCAGCGGAGACTGTATCTCGTGAGATACGTTGGAAATAAAATCCTGTCGTAGCTGTTCCATCGTGCCAAGTTCTTTCGCTATTTTATTGATTCCCTCCACCATATCGTTGTGGTGGTACTCATCCCAAGTCTCGATAAAGACGTCGAAATCCCCTTGGGCAATTCTTGTCATAGCGTTTAGTAATTGATTTTGCATAACATGATGCTGCTGGATACCTTTTGAATACTTACTAGCGATTAATCTGGAAACGGATGCCACACATATAAATAAAATCATGCCAACGAGTCCTGAAATAATATGAGTCCAAAATTCCGAAGGCGTGCCGGTCCAGTGGTAAATCATAACTGTAATGCCATACCCGGCGGCAAAAGAACAGCCAAAAGTAAAAAAAAGTAAAGCTACTGAAATTGCGGCAGGAGGTCGTTTAGTCTGTTTCATGAGACCACCTCCAACCGGTATCCAAGACCCCGGATGGTGGTAATTTTAAAACCGGTCTGTTGCTCCGGAAAACGATCGCGCAATCGGTTTACATGGACGTCTAACGTCCGTTCGTTTCCCTCAAAATCAACGCCCCAGATATCTTCAATCAATCGGTTGCGGGAAAATGTTTTACCGGGAAAGCTTGCCAGCTTGAAGAGCAATTCAAATTCCTTCATCGGAATATCTTCATGTAAGCCATTCATTGTGATGCTGTGGCGGTTTCTATCGATCGTAACATTGCCGATCTGGATTATCTGGGATGCTTCAATTTTATAACGCCGCAACAGCGCCTGAACGCGTACGACCAATTCATCGCCTTCAAAAGGCTTGGTCAGATAATCGTCGGCGCCAAGTCCGAAGCCTTTTACCTTGTTTGCGAGCTCACCTTTGGCCGTCAGCATTAAAATCGGCATGTTTTCGTAATAAGAACGCAAATGACGACAGAGCTCAAAGCCGTCCATGTTCGGCATCATGATGTCGATAATTGCCAGATCAGGGTTATCAATATCGATATTTTGTAGCGCTTCATGTCCGTCTGCTGCCTCGCATACTTCAAATCCGTTGTTTTGAAGCAAAGCAATCACAAGTTCACGGATGTTCGAATCGTCGTCAACAATCATAATTTTACTCATCTTTCATCACCTCTTCTAAATTGTATCATATCGATGTAAACGGAGATTAAACGAAGCAAAAAAATTGCAACTTTTGATTATTTCCGAATGTGGTGATATGCTTTCTTGTAAGTTAAAGAATTGAGGATTGATAGTGTTGAACATTCCGAATCAAAATCTCTGCAATTCAGATTGTGGAAAATCCATCCATAGATTATCTGTTTGTCCTTCAAAAGATTTGAATGGGTGCAAAAATCAGTGACTTATTTTTTTTGGGGGGGAAAGTTGTATTTAAATTCACGATTGACAGCATCCGAGAATTGATTGCAAATGCAGTCAGCCCCGCCTGTAAGATAATGGGTTTGTCGGAACTGGATTTTGCGTCTGTCTTCCTTCGTATGTTCTAAAATACCTGTTTCAGGGAGAGTTTGATACCTGCTTTATTGGTTGGTGGCATCTTTGGGAAGCCCATGAGCAGGGCATTGTTAGCGTACTGTTGCTTTTTTCTTAAAAAACTTGATATTGATTCATATGTTTGGTATAATTAAAAGAACGTAGTAGAAATACATTAATATGAATAATTTGGCAGGATCTTAATTGATAGTTATCAAATAAGACAATACGAACAATACGATGTGAGAGTTTATTAAAAGGAGAAAATAATATGAACGAAAAAGTAACAATTGCAATAGAAAAAAGAGAAAAAATGAGTGGCAGTGCAGGAAAAAAACTAAGGAAAATTGGTTATATTCCCGGTGCGATCAATCGAAAAGGTCTGGAATCCGTTTCAGTAAAAATAAGTAAAGATGAATTAGTAAAAAACATTCATAAATATGGGAAGAATTATTTATTTACGCTTGATCTTGAGGGGCAGGAATCATATGCTGCAATGATAAAAGAAATTCAACATGCGCCAATTAAAGGTGAAATTTTAAATGTCGTTTTTCAGGAGGTATCGATTACCGAACCCATTAAGTTTGATCTTAATATTAAAATAATCGGCAGGGAAGCAATCGAATTAAGAGAACTAAATTTTGTGCAGCAAATGGACAAAATCCTTGTGACAGGATTGCCACAGGATATACCGGATTATCTTGAAATCGATGTAACGGATCTTAATTTAAACGACAAAATCTGTGTTGGCGATATTAGTTATCCCAAAGGCATTGAATCAGAAATTGAAGCGGATAAAATTGTATTGCTGATAAATGAAATGCGATTAGAAGATACAGTCACAGAAGATGAGTTAGAAGCTGTGCAGGAATAAAACCGCCAAAGTTTATTGATCAAGTGTCAAAAAAATACTTAATTATATGCCTTTGCATTATCGTGAAAGCACTTTTATATGTCAAGTAAATAGTATGTAGCTCAAGTAGATGGCGTATAGCAGGTTTGGTAGATCAAACTTGCTATACGCTATATTTTTGTGGTACTTACGGATGAAAAAATCACATTAGGGTGCAGCACAACACCCTAACCGATTGCATTGCCGATTAATTTAATAATGAGGCTTAAGTTGTAGTTACCTGGAAATTCGAAGGAAATTTTATCAACAAAGTAATTATATAATTCTAATTCATTTTCCAAATCATAATTATTTGAGTTTTTTACAGAAAAAGCAATAAACTTTGAGTAGGGTAGAAAAGTGAAAATTGGAAGCTCAGGATCTTCATAGGTACAAATAATAATCCGTTTAGAGGTAAACAATACCTCAGAAGGGAAAGGGAATCGATCCGCTACATAAAACTCTACCACCTGTTCCTGATCATTTAGCATAGCTTGGATACTCTTCTGAATCATGGAAGTACTTTTTTTGTCAGTAATGATGAAGCGTGAAGCTTTAAAGTCGATCATTTCAACTCCTTCTATTTCAAAGAAAGTTACCCAATTGTAGTCATAATTGAGTAACTTTTTTTGAGTTTTAGAAAACCATTTTTTTGACTACAATTGTATTAAGGGCAGCTAATTCTTTTTCCATAACGGCGATGTCGTCTTCCTTGTCGGGCAAGAACTCCAAAATAATCAGTCCGGTTATACTGCACAATTCTTCAGAAGATTCATGCAAACCAAGACGTGTTTTAATAATACATCCATTTTTGGTTAACAATTCCTGTACCTTCAATGCTTCGCTTTCGCGATTACCAACCTGAATCCCCATAATTTGTCTCATAAAAAAACCCTCCTATTAAGTATTTATATCTTAATAAAATACCCAATTAATGGAGAGTTAAACTAGTTTGATTAAAAATAATTCTAAGCTTAGAGCAGATCGTGAATTATTTATAACTCATCTTTTAAGCTCCAACTCACGTTTTTTCCCAGCTCATTGTTTTCCCCTGGAATCCAGATATCAATTTTTAGTTGCTCCAGTTTTTCCATTGATTCAAGGTCATTAAGTTCTTGTGCTTTTTCGTAGGCCTTTATAATCCAGTTTTTTGTCAGCTTCTGAAAATCACCGCCCTCGGTTTGGATATAATCATTTCTAATATTTAGTTTTCCATCGATTACTTTACTCGAGTATCTTAAGCCCATTTCGTATCCTCCTAAGATTTGTTGATATTTGTCTTTAATACATTATATCCTGTTCTGTCAAAACTTGACATAGTATTTTTGAATATTTATAAAAATACTTAATCGTCGTTTAGTACCGGTTCCAAACTGGTATCCCGGAAAAAGGAGTTCGCATTAAAGAGATAGAGTACATCAGTGATCTGGGCATCAGCGATGAGATCATCAATACTATCATAGTAGTAACGGGGATCAACGACGGTGATCTCACTGTAAAAAGGGGTTAAAAAGGGAATAAAAGCATTGGCATATGAATCCTTGATAATCAGCAGATTTTTTTCATTCAGTACCGGATTTTTAATTTTTATAATGGGATGATTACCAGCCAGAAAAACGGCATATTTGTCCTTCTCCTTTAATTGTTCGCTGTCATAAAGGGAAGCGGCTTTTTTTTGTTCTTCCACATAGCTTACCACCGAATAGTCATCGTCGCTTTTAGGAATATAAACCTCAATGGTATCGGAGGAAGACGTCAAATAGCCACTTTTAGAAGCCAGGGCACCAGAAAATGAGTGGGTAACAGGATAAACGATATAGGCATCAGGGTCTGCTTTAATGCCCATGCTATCGGCGACTCCCTGAAAAGAAAGCCAGGCACCTAAAGTGGTCCAGTGATGGTCGGTTTTATAATACAAAAGTTGGTCCTGATGTTCTGCTAAAATCGGACTGGGATCAAGAACGCTGAAGTGTTCCTGCAAGCCGGCAGTAAAGCTATTGATATAGTCGCTTTGATTTAGTACCGGAGCATAGGCTGGCAGTTTATCAGCGGTGACACTAATCGCATTGGGAACCAGCATAAAGTAGTGGTTTAGATCGGAGTGCTTTTCAGCAAACTGGTTTAATGCAGTTTGAGTCTGCGCCACAGTGTCAACAGGTAAAGGATCAAAGTTTTCGATCAGGGTGGCGTTTTTGCCGAAATAAACCCCATTGGAGCTATTTTTTCCGATCAGGCGATCGGTACTGGTTTTGGTATGAATCCAGAAATTTCGCCCGACTAATTGGTCGGCCGTGTACTTTTGCATTTTTTTCATATAGCGGCCATCGATGATGCTGTCCACAGAAAAACGGGGCCATTGGGTTAAAATCCGGTTTTCATTTTCAGACAGTTTGGTATCGGGCAGGATCAGTGAGGCCAGGGAGAAAAAGGCAATGATCCCGATAAAGAGCAGCCCCAATAAATTAATATATTTTTTATAAAATAAAGAATGAGCATATTGATCATGTTCACGATGGTTATCTTTTTTTCGCATATTACTTCACCTAAAATCTAAAATATAAAAAAGGATTATATGTTTCTGTTACTAAATAAGCAATGGATAAAAACATAATCACGCTGTTAAGTCCCAGTCCAAAAGTGATCACCCATTTTTTTTCCTGGTGAATCAGTTTGTTATAGCGTTGATGAACAAACGGGGTACAGCAGATGCCGCATATAAGTAATAAAATGAGACTGGTGGTTAGGTAATAGAGGCCGGTTGAATCAACCAGAGACGCACCGGCAGTAAAAAACATAACCTGCAGGTAAGACAGGGCAAAACCCATGTCCGGACTGGCAAAGAAAACCCAGCCGATTATAACCAGAATCAGGGTGTAACTGTGCTGAATAAATCTTGGCAGTTTTTCCAGCAGTGCGCTTAAGAATACTTTTTCAGCAAAAAGGATCAGCCCATAATAGCCACCCCAGACGACAAAATTCCAGTTGGCACCATGCCAGAGGCCTGTTAACAACCAGACAATACAGAGGTTTAAAAAGAGCCGGGGGATGGGAACACGGTTACCACCCAGAGGGATATAAAGGTATTCACGAAACCAGGTTCCCAGTGAAATGTGCCAGCGTCGCCAGAATTCGGATACGCTTCGGGAGATATAGGGATAATTAAAGTTTTCGAGAAATTCAAAACCAAACATTTTCCCCAAACCAATGGCCATATCCGAATAACCACTAAAGTCGAAATAGATTTGAAAGGTAAAGGCGATAATTCCGATCCAGGCGGTAAGTACTGACAGTTCACCCACATTTATGGCTGAAATAAGGGTCCAGATATAGCCGATATTGTTGGCCAGCAGAACTTTTTTGCCGAGACCCTGGATAAAACGTTCCACTCCGATTCCGAATTTTTCCTGATTGATCACCCGCTCGGTTAGCTGATCGTCGATATCCTTATAGCGAACAATCGGTCCAGCGATCAGCTGCGGAAACATGGTGACATACAAGCCAAAGGAAATGATGTTTTTTTGGACCGGAACCTTTTTCAGATAGATATCAATGACATAGGAGAGAATCTGAAAGGTATAAAATGAAATCCCGATCGGTAAGGGTAAGGGCGTGTAGGGAATCCCCAGACCAAAGATCTGGTTAATGATACTCAGTAAAAACCCCCAGTATTTAAAAAAGAATAAAATGCTTAAATTCACGATGAGAGTAAAAATAAAAATTTGCTTCCGGACTAAATGGGGCTTTTTGTCCATCAATAGTCCCATGCCAAAGTCGAAGGTGATGGTAAAAAGCATTAAGAAAACATAAATCGGTTCTCCCCAGGCATAAAAAAATAGACTGATCAGAAGCAAGATTAAATTTTTCCCCTGTTTCGGGATAATGGTATACAGACCCAATGCAATGGGAAGAAAAGCAAAGATAAACAAAATACTGCTAAAAACCATGGTCACTCCTTAGGGATTATTCTTGATGCTTTTGACAAAGGTATCTTTTAATGTGGACGCTTCAGGTGATACACAATAAAAAAGCGTGTTTCCCACAATTTTAAACTCATGATTTTCAAGTAGCTCCACCTGCTTCGGTCCGTATCCGCCAAAGCTCTCCAGTTGCATGGCGTTGCGGACATCAACGGCCCCTTCGATCAGATCCAATTGGGCGGAATCTGAGGCTTTAATCACAAGGATTTCGGATACATCCATATAATTGGCCGGGACGTAAATTAAAACTTCCTGATAGTCACTCATATTGAGTCCGTAATAGCGTTTCAATGTTTTTCCATCCCCCTTTTCCATCCCGCTAAGGTTTTGGGAAGCGGCGAGCAGATCGTTTTCCACCTGGGATAAAGGTGCCTGCTCGGCAGAATGACAGCCAAAAGAGAGTAACGCAAGTATTAGAATGGATAGAAGTACAAAAATTTTTTTCATGATGGTCCAATTCTATAATAAATTTTTTAAATTGCTGTTATCCACAAGCGTGTCCAACCATAGTGGGTAAAACTCACGGATCACATGGATGCCGTCTTGTTCATGGTACTGTGGGTTGTTTTTCAAAAGCGGGTAGGTATTGATATAATGGATATTTTTTCGGGCAGCCATTTCCACTAACGCAGCATTATAGGTTTCAATTTGACTGAGCTCGGGGTTTTCTTTGAGGGCTTCATCGGTAACCGGAAAGATACTGCAAACATAGATTTGGGTATTCGGTAATTGCAACCGGATTGAATCGATAAGCTTCTCGTAAGAAAGGATATAGGCGTCCAGGGTACTATCGGGATGACTGATGTCATTGAGACCTAACTCAAAAAAAACATACCGCGGTGCCAGTTCAACGATACTTTGGACGTCTCCTTGACTGTTTTCGGCTGATTTTCCCATCATCGCAACCAGTGAGGTCGGGTTTAAAAATCCAAATAAACCTAGTCCCTCGGCGATGGAATCACCAAAAACAAGGGCATTGCCAAATAATGCGGTGTAATCGCCGGGGTCAACGGCTTTGCGCTTCATGTAGTCAATTTTTTCTTCCATGGTATAGAGATCCCGGGCTTCTAGTGCAGTTAGGATTTCGACACCCTCGTCAAGTTTTGCGTTTTCTCTGGCGGTGGTTTGATACACAATAACCAGAATTAGCATCATTATAACACCGGGAATCAGCATAACAATAACCGGATTTGCCTGGACACGCTGTTTTATTTTTTCAAACATAGAGTAACACCTTTTATTGTCGAATTTGTATAGTTAAACATATCACAATAGCAGGTAGAAATTCAATGTCTGTTTTGTAACAAATTAATATTTTGTTGTTACGAATAGTGGTTTAAAAGTAGATAAATAAAAAAGCGCCTGAAAACAACTCTGGGAATTATTTTCAGACGCTATTTATTGAGATATCAGAACGAGCACTTATCCATGGTTCGAGTAGCAACCACATCGATTCCAAGACCTAAAAGATCTTTGATAACAACATCACCGGTTTTTATGGGTGCTTCCACAACAACCTGATTAATAGCGGCCATGGCATCAAAAATCTGGCCTTTGGGGATGGGCTCCGCGGTTTTAACCGGCAGGCGGGGAAGCATGGCATGCTTAATCACCACCGTAGTGGGAATAACCCGGGTTGGGTTGGTCATTTCATTGATGGCATATTTTGGACCACGTTTACAGGTGTTGCCGGTAACCTCATAGGTACCATCCGCTTTTTCTTCAATGGTCATCTGGCACCCGATGGGGCAAACAATACAGGTCATATCTTTTTTCATTTCTTTGCCTCCTCTACGACAAATCGGATTTCTCCGGCAGGATACTGGGCTAAAACATCTTTGGCGATCTTAAAGTTAACCATTTCGGCGGGCAGTAATTTCTTTTCTTTTTTAGTGGCGATCAATTGGTCGCCAATATAGGCATTAACCACTTTATCTTGAAAGACCTGTCGCACACGCATATAGAAAGTAACTTTTTCCTCGACGTTTTTCATGGCAACCTGCTGCGGAACGACATAACCAATTCCGTCGCCGTTGGTGGTCGTAAAGGTAATCTCACTAGCCAGATCACCCTTGATATACTTGGCTGCGCCTTTACCGGCCAGGACCGCTTCTTCGCTGACAAAATCCACCAGGTCATGAACATGAACCACATTTCCACAGGCAAAAACACCAGGCATAGAGGTTTGACGCAGTTCACCGACAATGGCACCGTTGGTTCGGTTGTCCATGGTAACACCGGCATTACGAGTGATTTCATTTTCGGGAATCAAGCCCACTGAAAGCAGGAGGGTATCACAGGGAATATATTCTTCGGTACCAGGAATCACTTTTAGTTTTTCATCAACCTTGGCAACGGTAACGCCTTCTAATCGGTCCTTACCGTGGATAAAGGTGATGGTGTGGCTTAATTTTAGCGGGATATCATAGTCATCCAAACACTGAACAATGTTTCTAACCAGACCGTTAGAGTAGGGCATTAGTTCGCAAACAGCCTGAACATGAGCACCTTCCAGGGTCATTCGTCGGGCCATGATTAGACCGATATCACCAGAGCCGAGGATAACCACTTCTTTACCAACCATATATCCTTCCATGTTGATAAAACGTTGGGCAGTACCGGCAGTGAAAACACCCGATGGACGATACCCCGGGATACCGATGGCACCAGAGGTCCGTTCCCGACATCCCATAGTTAGAATAACAGCTTTCGTTTCAATAACCATGTACCCGTTTTCTTCATTGATAACGTGGATGGATTTGAGTTCCCCGTTGTCATGCATATCAAGTACCATGGTATCGAGCATGTAAGGAATATTAAGATCTTTTACCTTATCAATATAACGTTCGGCATATTCCGGTCCGGTTAATTCTTCATTAAACGTATGCAGACCAAAACCATTATGAATACACTGGTTAAGAATACCGCCTAATTCCCGGTCTCTTTCCAGAATCAGGACATTTTCTGCTCCATCATTTTTAGCTTCAACGGCAGCGGCCAAACCAGCGGGTCCACCACCTAAAATAACAACATCATATATCATGATTACGCCTCCTCCTGAACGGATTTCGTTTGACCTGAGAGAATGAAGGTCGAATCCTGTTGATCGTACATAATTTCATCTAATGGAACATTGAGTTCGCGGGAAAGAATTTCCACAACCCGGGGAGAACAGAAGCCACCCTGACAGCGTCCCATACCGGCACGACAGCGTTTTTTAACTGATTTAACGGTTCGGGCACCAGCACTGCGGTGAATAACATCGATGATTTCACCTTCAGTGATGGTTTCACATCGACAGATAACCTTGCCGTATTTTGGATCTTCATTAATAATTGCAACTTTTTCTTCCTCGGTCATTTCATCAAAACGCAGATGCTTTCGGACCTTAGGATTATAGTCGTGATTTTCTTCGATATCTGGGATCATTGGTTTCACAATTTCTTCGACCACAAAGTGAGCAACCGCAGGAATTGAGGTGAGTCCAGGCGATTCATAGCCAGCCACGTTGATAAATCCTTTTACGGGCGATTCTTCAATGATGAAATCACCATCAGTCGTTGTAAAGGTATCCTTTACAGGAGTGTTTCGAAGTCCGGCATAGGACCTAATAATCTTGTTAAATGGTAGCGAAGGACAGTTTTTAAGGGCATTTTCTTTAATATAGTCGAGGCGCTCAGTGGTGGTCGAAATATCGCCTTTGTGCACGGGTTCAGCATCCGGTCCAATTAACAGATTGCCGTGAGCGGTCGGTGCCACTAAAATACCTTTGCCCTTTTTTGAAGGACATGGGAAGATGACACTATTAACCAGATAACCGGCTTCTTTATCAAAGATAAAATAATTTCCCTTACGAGCAAGCAGTTTAAAGTAGGGTTTGCCAACCATTTCATAGATATCATCAGCAAATAAGCCGGCAGCATTAATGACATACTTAGCTTCCACATTTCCGGAATTGGTAATAATTTCGAAGTGGTCATTGTGGTTTATGATATCACTGACCAGATGATTAAGCTTTAGGGTAACACCGTTGTCGACAGCGTTTTCAGCCGCGTGAATACAGAGTTCAAAGGGGGACACAATCCCTGCTGTCGGAGCATAAAGAGCGCCGCAAATATCGTCATGGATATGGGGCTCCATGGCGTGGACTTCATCTTTAAATAAGATCTGAAGTCCAGGAACTCCGTTTTTTAAACCGTTTTGATAAAGTTCGTGCAGGGTTGCCATTTCGTACTCGTTATGAGCAACAACCATGGAACCACATCGTTTAAAGGGCACATCCAGATCCTCACAAACCTGATCGTACATAAGATTTCCAGCGGCGTTGAATTTTCCTTTCAATTTATGGGCCGGGGCATCAAAACCGGCATGAACAATGGCAGAGTTGGCCATTGTAATCTGATTTCCGACATCATTTTCTCCATCTAATAAAACAATGTCCAGTTTGTATCGGGTCAATTCCCGAGCAATGTAGGAACCGGCAATACCAGCTCCAATAATGGCGATATCATACATAATATATTCCTCCTAAGAATAATAAAAAATTAAAAGCCATACAATTTTCTTAAATAAGGGTTCATTTAAGAAAACAGTATGGCTCTCCGTTGCCTTGTATTTTATTTTTGCTTATTCGTTCTGGAGCAATCGCTGCTCTTCCCGAATAAGTTCTATTTTATCCCACAAAGGCTTGTGAGATGTACTGGCTGATAGTGCGCCAGCAGCAAGACACGAACGAACTTCTTCCTCTGTCTCTATGAATCCCCCGGTAACAATTGGAATATCGAGTTCCTTTTTTACAGCTGTAATCAGCTTTGGAACCAGGCCAGGTAAAATTTCGATGGCATCAGGCTTAATTTTCTTTGCCGATGTAATTGAAATATCCATGGCAGAAGAATCCAATAGAAATAAACGCTGAACAGTCATCAGACCTTCCTGCTTTGCCCGAGTGATAATATTGTTTTTCGTGGTAATAATTCCCGTTGGCTTGATCTCATCTTTTAGATACTTAATAAAATAATTATCCTGTGAATAACCTTTAATAAGATCCAAATGGGTAAACACGTGTTTACCTGATTTAGTACAAAGCTCCACCATTTTTTTAAGATTATAGACATTGCCGGTCAATAAAAAGATGATCTGCGATTTCGAATGAATGGCATCATAAATATCTTTCGGATTACGAACAGCGACAATAATGGGGTTGTCTTGAAACATGAGAAGACATTTTCTCGTCGACATAAAACTCCTCCCGGTTGGATCGTATTTGCAAATTCATTATAACACAATCACAAAAATAGGAAAGAGTAAAATCTAAATTGCCGGGGTGTGGTTAAACACCCCAACAATTTATTGATTAATGAATTATTAATGTAGTTAGATTATTCGGCGTCTTCCCAGCCTTTAGCAGTTTCAACAGCTTTTAACCAGCCAGCATATAATTTAGCACGAACATCAGCATCCATGGCAGGCTTAAATGAACGGTCCAGTTTCCAGGCAGCAGTTACATCCGCTTTACCATCCCAGAATTTAACAGCCAAACCAGCCAGGTAAGCAGCACCCATAGCAGTGGTTTCAACGATTGAAGGACGATCAACAGGAACGCCTAAAATATCAGCCTGGAATTGCATCAAGAAATCGTTAGCGCAAGCGCCGCCATCAACTTTTAATGCCGCCAATTTGATGTTTGAGTCTTTTTCCATCGCATCCAGAACATCTTTTGTCTGATAAGCGAGGGATTCAACAGTAGCACGGATTAAATGAGCCTTGTTGGCACCACGAGTTAATCCTAAGATAGCACCACGAGCATACATATCCCAATGCGGAGCACCCAGTCCAACAAAAGCAGGAACCATATAAACACCATTGGTGTCAGCAACTTTATTACAATAGTATTCGCTATCAGGTGAAGAATCAACCAGTCGAACTTCGTCTCTTAGCCATTGGATCGCAGCACCGGCAACGAAGATTGAACCTTCTAAGGCATAATCAACTTCGCCATCTAAGCCCCAGCCAATGGTCGTAATCAAGCCACTGTTCGATTTAACGGGTTTGTCACCAGTGTTCATCAGCATAAAGCAACCGGTTCCATAAGTATTTTTAGCCATACCAGGTTCGAAGCAAGCTTGTCCGAAGAGAGCAGCTTGTTGGTCACCAGCAGCACCGGCAATGGGAATTTCTGTTCCGTAAAGAGAAGTTGATCCGTAAACATCTGAAGATGGTCGAACTTCTGGTAACATAGAAGCTGGGATATCCAGTTCTTTTAACATTTTTTCATCCCATTTAAGGGTTTTAATATTAAATGCCATCGTGCGGGAAGCATTTGAATAATCGGTTACATGTACCTTGCCATCAGTTAATTTCCAGATTAACCAGGTATCAATGGTTCCGAAAGCCAGTTCGCCTTTTTCAGCTCTTTCACGTGCACCAGGAACGTTATTTAAAATCCAATTAATTTTTGTTCCAGAGAAGTAAGCATCGATTACAAGACCGGTGTTTTCACGAACATAGTCTTCCAATCCACGGGCTTTTAATTCATCACAGAAAGATGCGGTACGACGGCACTGCCAAACAATGGCATTATAAATAGGTTCGCCAGTTTTTCTGTCCCAAACGACAGTTGTTTCACGTTGGTTTGTGATACCAATAGCAGCAATATCTTCAGCGGTAGCGCCAATTTTTGATAAAGCTTCAGTGACAACACCACTTTGGGTAGCCCAAATTTCCATGGCGTCATGTTCAACCCAACCGGCTTTTGGATAGATTTGGGTAAATTCTTTTTGCGCAACACTGACGATTTCGCTGTCATGGTTAAATAAAATCGCTCTTGAACTTGTAGTTCCTGCATCCAGTGATAAGATATACTTCTTCATAAGTATAACCCCCTATTTATTTGATTATTTATTTGATTATGTTTAAAAAACATAATAAAATCATAGAAAAAACAATAAAACCAAACAAAAAAAGCACATACTAACAGATTTACATATTCTCTTAATGTAAAAACGAAAGTACGGCCCTCCATAACTCCTGCCAATATATGAAATTAGTGAATCTTTTCGTAAGCAAAGGTAAAATTGTTTACAAACATATATTAACATAACTCTGAAATAATGTAAAGGATTACCAGTAAAAAATAATGTTAAATAAATAACAAATAAAAAAAACGGTTGAAATAAATCATTTAAAATGAAAATGAATAATCAGTGCAAAATAGTATATAATGTAGAAAATAGATAGGCCACGGCTGCTGGGATCAATTTCAACCGCCTGGGACAAAATGTCTATTTATTTTTAAGAATCTATGTTATAATAAAAATTAAAGAAATCGGAAATAATTAGAAAAACATGAAATTAAATTTTAACAGTAAAGTGAAAGAAAAGATGGAAAAACAGTTTACACATCTTCATGTGCATAGCGAATATAGTCTATTAGATGGTTTTGGCAGGATCAACGAGCTTGTTAAGGCGGTGGCGGAAAGTGGCATGGAGAGTATTGCGCTTACCGATCATGGGGTGCTTTTTGGTGCCGTTGATTTTTATAAGGCCTGTCTAAAGGAAAAAATTCATCCGGTTATCGGCTGTGAAGTTTATGTTGCTCCAAGAGGCCTTGAAAACAAGGATCCCGTCTATGACAAAGAACGAGCTCATCTCATTTTGTTAGCAGAAAGCAACCTTGGGTATAAAAATCTCATGAAGATTGTTTCAAAAGGTTTTATTGATGGGTTTTATTATAAGCCCAGAGTGGATCATGACTGCTTAAGAAAATACAGCGATGGTATTATTTGCTTGTCTGCGTGTATCGCTGGTGAGATTCCGCAATTGATCCTAAACAATGATTTGGCTGGAGCAGAAGAGCGTTGTCGGGTTTATCAGGATATTTTTGGTAAAGATCATTTCTTCCTGGAAATTCAGGATCATCGTCTCAGGGAAGAAGCGTTGATAAACGAGCGGATGATTCAGTTATCAAAAAAAATGAGCATTCCATTGGTGGCGACGAACGATGTCCATTATGTCCACAAGGAAGACAGTGAAAACCATGACATTCTTTTATGCATTCAGACCGCAGCCACCGTTTCGGATGAAAAGCGGATGCGTTTTCCCAACAATGAATTTTATTTAAAGAGTCAGGAAGAAATGCGTAAGCTCTTTGCTGATCTGCCCGAAGCGATTGAAAATTCCAATCGCATTGCCAGGCGCTGTCAGGTCAGCTTTGACCTGGAAAAAACCCACCTGCCGCAGTTTGAATTGCCTCCCGGTGAAAGGGCCAGAGACTATTTAAAAAGCCTGTGTATGGCAGGATTGGTAAAAAAATACCAAACGCTGACCAAAGAATTACAAGATCGTTTGGCATATGAATTGGAAACCATTCATACGATGGGCTTTGATGATTATTTTCTCATCGTTTGGGATTTTATCAAATATGCTAAAGACAATCAGATCATGGTTGGGCCCGGACGGGGAAGTGCTGCCGGCAGCCTGGTTGCCTATAGTTTGGAAATCACCACCATCGATCCGATTAAGTATCAGTTGCTGTTTGAACGTTTTTTAAATCCGGAGCGGGTAACAATGCCGGATATTGATGTGGATTTTTGTTACGAACGGCGTCAGGAAGTTATCGATTATGTGGTGAACAAGTATGGCGAAGACCGGGTGGCTCAGATTATCACCTTTGGAACCATGGCGGCTCGGGGTGCGCTCCGGGATGTTGGCCGGGCACTCGATATGCCTTACAGCCTGGTCGATCGGGTGGCCAAGGAAATACCCATTCATCCAGGGGTCAATATCACCATTGAACAAGCCTTAAAAGAAAATCCTGAACTTAAAAAAATGGAAGATTCAGATGCCGATATTGCCAAGCTGGTTAAGACCGCTCAGTCCATTGAAGGTTTATCCCGGCATGCCTCGACGCATGCCGCCGGGGTGGTCATTTCAGATTTGCCACTGGTTGAATATATCCCGCTTTATCGAAACAATGATGTAATCACAACTCAGTTTCCGATGGGTTTATTGGAAGATCTGGGCCTGCTCAAAATGGATTTTCTGGGCCTGCGAACCTTAACGGTGATCCGCGATGCCCTGGAGCATATTGAACATAGCACTGGTCGTCGTCTGGATCTGGACAGTCTGGAAATGGATGACGTCAAGGTTTATGAAATGCTCTCAAAAGGCGACACCCTGGGTGTTTTTCAATTGGAAAGCCGGGGCATGCAGCAATTTATCAAGGAACTCCAACCGGGCAGTTTTGAAGATATTATCGCTGGGATCTCACTTTATCGGCCTGGGCCGATGGATCAGATTCCACGCTATATTGAAAACAAGAAAAACCCCTCTCTGGTTACCTATGATCATCCCATTCTTGAGAATATCCTCAACGTCACTTATGGGTGTATGGTTTATCAGGAACAGGTGATGCAGATATTTCGCGATGTGGCTGGTTTTTCAATGGGACGAAGTGACCTGGTCAGACGGGCCATGTCCAAGAAAAAGATTAGCGTGATGGAGGCCGAGGGTCTGGTTTTTATCCATGGTGAAGTCGATCAAACCGGAAAAGTTCTAGTTGACGGTGCCATCCGCCGGGGGGTATCAGAAGCGGCGGCAAAAAAAATCTTTGAAGAAATGAAAGATTTCGCAAAATACGCCTTTAATAAATCCCATGCGGCGGCATATGCCGTTGTCGCCTATCAAACTGCCTGGTTGAAGTGCTACTATCCCACCGAGTTTATGGCGGCTTTAATGTCGAGTATTATGGATGATGAGAAAAAAGTGGCGAAATATATAGAAGATTGCCGAAAAATGGGTATTCATGTATTACCACCCAGTATTAATGAAAGCTACGAGAAGTTTAGTGTTTCTAGTAATTCGATTTGCTTTGGTTTGGGAGCCGTTAAGGGGCTCGGTAAAAATGCCATTGCCGCTATTATTGAAGCACGCAAAGCCAAGGGCAATTTCTTGAATCTACGGGATTTCTGTGAGCGGGTGGACCTGAAATCCTTAAACAGGCGCAGCATCGAAAGTCTTATTAAGGGCGGGGCATTTGATGGCATCGGCAACAGCCGGGCGCAAATGCTGGCCATTGCTGAACTGATTGTCGATCAGGTTCAGCGAGAAAAGAAAGATCGCATTTCCGGACAGATGTCCCTTTTGGATATGGCCGGACTGGGTGGATCACAGGAACTGACAACGCTGAAGGAGGATCATTTCCCTCAAAAAGAGCCGTTTTCCAAAGAAGAACGGTTAGCATTGGAAAAAGAAGTTTTAGGTCTTTACGTTACCGGCCATCCACTGGAAAAATATGAAGATATCTTAAAAAAAACCGTCACCTTGTTTTCCAGCAGTGTTGACAGCTATCAGGATTTAAAAGATGCTGGTATTCGGGACGGACAGCAAGTCAGTATTGGTGGTTTAATTGTGGAGAGCAAAACGATGATGACAAAGAAAGGCCAGATGATGGCGTTTCTAACCCTTGAAGATCTTTATGGGCGCATCGAAGTGGTAGTTTTTCCGAAAACATATGATGAGTATCGTCGTTATTTAAAACAAGATCAACCATTGGTGATCAAGGGGCGAATCAATTACAATGAAGAAGCTCGAACCTCGGTGATTGCAGCTCAGATCTATCCCATCGGAGAACCGCCTAAGAACATACAAAACCTGGCTGTAACCGAAAGCAAAGCGCCATATGAGAACAATGACGGAGTCCAAAAGCGCCAAAAGCTGGTTTTGAGTTTAGGGGATTTAACAGAAAAAGCCTTGATAAAATCGGTAAAATCGATTCTAATTAAGTATCCGGGATCGGTGCCGGTGGTGTTATACTTAAAAAACGAAGGTAAGCATTTTGGGGCCAATAAAGACTTATGGGTTACCCTTGAAGAAACCCTGATCACTGAATTAGGACAAATTTTAGGAATAAAAAATGTGGAGGTAAAATAAAAATGAGAATTGGAGTTTTAACTAGCGGAGGCGATGCCCCCGGCATGAATGCAGCAATCCGGGCCGTTGTGCGAACAGCAATCTTTAATAAGGTTGAGGTCTATGGGATTAATCGGGGCTTTGCAGGTTTGCTGGAAGGCGACATTACACCGTTTAGTGTTTATTCGGTAGCGGATATTCTACAGCGGGGGGGAACAATCCTCAGGACCTCCAGAAGTGAGTTTTTTGCAACCGAGGCGGGAGTTAAGCAAGGTGCCAAAGTGCTGGAAGAATATGGCATTGACCATCTGATTATTATCGGTGGTGATGGCAGCATGAATGGTGCCCTGGCACTCCAGAAATTAGGGGTCAGCGTGGTGGGTATTCCCGGTACCATTGATAATGATCTGGGATTTACCGATTATACCATCGGCTTTGATACGGCCGTAACAACAGCCCTGGATGCGATCAGCAAAATCAGAGATACCACCTACTCCCATAATCGCATTAATGTGGTTCAGGTGATGGGCCGAAAATGCGGCGATATCGCCCTTTACTCGGGATTATCCGGAGGTGCAGAGGCCTTAATTTTGCCGGAGGTTGAAACCGACCTGGATGCGATTTGTTTGCGACTGCTGCAGGGGAAAGATCGGGGGAAACTTCATAGTATTGTCATGTTAGCAGAAGGCTGTGGTAATTACCGGGATTACTGTGTCAAGATTGAAGAAAAAACCCAGGTAACAACGAAGGGGACAAATTTGGGCTACATTCAAAGAGGGGGATCACCGTCGAATATGGATCGGAATCTGGCCAGTTTTATGGGTTATAATGCGGTATTAAGTATTATAAAGAAAGAAACGGGAACAGTGATGGCCCAGCGATGTGGCTCGTATCTGGGTATTCCGATCGAAGAAGCTCTGGCGATGCCAAAGATTTTCCGACAGGATATTTATGATATGGCTTCGGTATTATCCATTTGAGCGATTCATAAAAACAAACATCGTGTAAATCGGGTTATACCAGCGTTATAAACAATAACGATGGTGCTGATCAGTAAGATTTTTATGTTTGTTATTTTATAGAGAGAGATTAAATTAGAAAAGAGGTAGAAAATGAAAAAAACTAAGATTGTCTGCACATTAGGACCAGCAGCAGATACAAAGGAAATATTAAAAGAACTTATTCTCAATGGGATGAATGTGGCACGACTCAATTTTTCGCACGGTAGTCATGAAGAACATGCGGCCAGAATTAAGCGGATCAAAGAAGTACGTAAAGAGCTGGGGATTCCCGTTGCGATTATGTTGGATACCAAGGGACCCGAAATCAGAACTGGAGAACTGAGCGCCGGACAGGTAGAACTGGTTGCCGGAGAAAAGGTAACACTAACCACCGAAATTATCCAGGGTGACGAAAAACGTTTCAGTATTTCCCATGAAAATCTTCCCAATGAAGTATCGCCGGGATGTCGGATTCTCATCGATGATGGATTAATTCAATTGGAAGTGGAAGATGTTTTTAATAATGAAATGGTCTGCACGATTTTAAATGGTGGAACGCTGGGCAGCAAAAAAAGTATCAACCTACCAGGTATGAGCATTGAATTACCTGCTTTAACAGAAAAAGATCGCGGTGATATTATTTTTGGAATCCAGCAAAGAGTCGATTATGTGGCGGCATCGTTTGTGAGAAAACCCCATGATGTATTAGAGATCAGAAAGGTTTTAGAACGCAATGGCGGAGATTTGATTGACATTATTTCTAAAATTGAAAATCAGGAAGGTGTCGAGAATATCGACCGAATTCTTAATGTTTCCGATGGAATTATGGTTGCCAGAGGGGATCTGGGGGTAGAAATACCGGCAGAAGATGTACCACTGGTTCAAAAGAGCATTATTCGAAAATGCAACCTTGTTGGGAAACCCGTTATTACCGCAACTCAAATGCTCGATTCGATGATGCGAAATCCCAGACCGACCCGAGCTGAGGTCGGTGATGTGGCTAACGCCGTGTTTGATGGAACAGATGCCGTGATGTTATCAGGTGAAACAGCAGCGGGATCTTATCCGATAGAGTCGGTAAAAACGATGTTTAATATTGTCGTAAAAAGCGAAGATTCGGAAGAGTACGCCCGTCGTAAAAAACCGGATCATGGGGAACTGAGCATTACGAATGCAGTTAGCGAAGGGGCGTGTCAGATTTCTGAACAACTCGATGCACAGACTATTATCGCAGCCACATCCTCAGGTCATACGGCCCGGATGATCTCCAAATACCGTCCTGATTGCGGGATTCTGGCGGTTACTGATAAGGTGACAACGATTCGTCGTCTGGGCCTGGTTTGGGGAGTCAATTGTATTTACACGCCGGAATTTAAGGACACTGACAGTATGATTATGGATGCGGTAAAAAAAGCAATGGAGCAGGGCTATGTGCAATTTGGAGATCTCGCCATCGTTGCTGCAGGTGTGCCCTTAGGTGTTCAGGGAAATACCAATATGATTAAGGTGCATACCGTCGGAAATGCCATCATTAATGGGGTCGGCATTGGGAAAAACTCAGTGACTGGCCTTGCTAAACTCATTACTTCTGATAATCTGGATGACTTTCAGGAAGGTGATATTTTAGTGGTGAAAACCCTGACACCAGAGCTTAGTCAGATCTTACTGTTGGCATCGGCAATTATTACGGAAGAAGGTGGACTCAGTTCGGAAGGAGCCATTGCCGGACTTCATTATGATATTCCGGTTATTGTCAATGTTGTTAAAGCGTTGGAAATCCTTGAACATGGGAAACTTATTTCAGTTGATCCCATCCGTGGGGTTGTTTATCAGGGCCGGGTTCAAACGAAGTAGAATTAATTAAATACTTAATAAAAAGCGATTGGTATCATATGATACCAATCGCTTTTTGGATTCAGTCAATTTTATAGGTGAGTTGATAGGTTTGGGATAGTGTATGATCATCGGTTGAGTTAATACTGTTTGAGCTTTTTTCGACTGAGAAAAAAAGCATGGATTTGTAAGGGTGACAAATAATCTCTGAATTTACGCTAAGTGGTGCCGTGAGCTGGAGCGGATTTTTACCACTTGTATCCATGATCCAGATCGATTTGGATTGAGCATCAGAATTGGGTGTTGTCTGAGTAAAGACAATGCGCTCACCGTTTGGTGTAAAGCGGACTGATCCAAAACTACCGTCTGCGATACTGCTTGAGTTTGTCGCGTTGGTATCCCAGGTACGGATCGTTTGGGAGTCGCCGCCGTTTTTAACAAAGACCACTTGATTGTTTAAGTCGTTAATATCAAAACTGCTCACATTATCAGCAATTAGGGTGGAAGACAATTCAGAAGAAGCATCATCTAATTTTGCATAGTATAGATTCGTTCGTTCTTCATTCTGGGGGTCGGTTGCCATAAACACGACGACCTTTTCTTTATTGATATAGTCAACGGCCAGGATATTATAGTTGTTAAGAAGCTTATAAATCTGTCGATTCCCTTCACTGTCGGCCTTTACAATCTGACTTGTGTTATTGGCATAGACCACCTGGCCGGAATCGCCAATACCAAAGCGCTGGATAACATTTTCTTCCGGCAGGGAAATGATCCGGGTCGTGTTTTTGTTGACGTCCGACCAGACAATCTGAGTGTCGATGCTGCCCGTTAAGGGATCGACTAATTTTTCGGCATAGTAAATACCTGTGTCAAAGGTATCATAAAAGGCGCTCAATGGTCTTTTGTCAGAATTGACAAATGAGGACAACTGCATCGTTTCAATAGTATAGGTGTCAATATTATAGAAGGTCCCAAAAGTAAAAAGGATCAGATTATTTCCGCTATTGGTAATATCCTGTACGATTCCGGGGGCGATCATAGTATAAGATTGAATGCTAACTTGCTGTGGCAAAGGGTCATTTGAGGTTGGGTTATTTCGTAAAACAACCGGTACATTTACAGGAATAAAGAGGTTCTGGCAACCACTGGTGATAAACAAACTCAATAAAACAAAACAAAAGACAAGGACTCTATTTTTTGCTTTTTTCATCGGTTTCACCTCCATAAATTAAGACGGACAAAATGGGAAGTGTCACAATAATATTGGTCCCTTCGCCCACTTGACTGACAATGTCAATTTTTCCATCATGTTTTTCGACAATCTGTTTTACAATATAAAGGCCCAGGCCGGAGCCGCCTTCATCATAACCCCGGGAACGATCCTCTTCAACCCGATAAAAAGCATTGAAGATCCGTTTTTGTTCAATTTCTGAAATCCCCGGTCCATAATCGCGGATCGATACGACGATGTGATTATCCTCAATAGCTGAAATGACATCAATAATTTCACCACGGTTTGAATATTTGATGGCATTATGGATGATATTGATAAAGACTTGTTGGAGTCGGTCATAATCCCCCAGGATTTCAGGAAGATCTTCAGATACATAATTAATTTCGATATCGGATTGACTGGCCTTAATCTGCATTTGTTCAACCACCTCGGAAAGAAGCAAAACAATATTCAGGTTCGTTTTCTTAAAATCAAACTCAGCTTTATCAAACTTGTTGACGTTTAAAAGGTTATCAACGAGTCGCAGCAGTCGATGCCCCTCCCGATTGATGGTGTTCAGCGAGCGGTTAAGAATTTCCGGATCGGCGACCTGTCGGCGGGTGAGCATGTCGGTATATCCAATGATGGTGGTTAGAGGGGTACGCAATTCGTGAGAAACACTGCTGATAAATTTCCGCTGTTCTTCCTGAATATGGCGAGCAGCGGTCATATTACGGATGATGATCATATAGTTTTCTTCAAAACCCTTTTCCCGGATGGGACTGCCAATCAACAACAGATTCCGGTTGTTGCAGTCAATTTCTTCAGATATATGGTCTTTGCCGTTTTTAAGGCTGTCAAAAATATCCCGCAAAAAAGATTGATACTGAAAATCATAAATCGTTTTGGGGTTGCTCACATTAAAATAAGTTTTTATATAACTGTTTGAAGTGATAATATTACCGTTTTTATCAATCGCCAAAAGCCCATCATCGATGGAAGCCAGAACCCCGGCCAGCCGTTTTCGTTCTGATTCCAGTTGCAGGATAACACTGTTGATATTGGTAACCATGCCGTTAAAGGCATGGGTCAGATCCCCGATTTCATCGGTGTGTTTATAATAAATCGTTAAATTATAATTACCGTGATTGATTTCATTCGATATTTTAGTCAAATCTTTGATGGGCTGAAAAAAGTGCTTGGAAAAGGTCATGGTTACAAAAATCATAACCATCAGACCAATTACGCCACCAATCCCGAAAAGGATCCCGGCAATACGTAAAAAATTGTCCATTTCGTGCATTGAATCGATGAAACCAATGTAACCGACCACGGTATTATCAATTATAATCGGAGACGCAAAATACGCCATATGGGCATCATTAATGGACTTTAAGGTAAAAACTGATGCATTTTCAGCCACGGCAAGATCAACCTCTGTTTTTAGTGTATTGGTAAGGGTTGTTTCTTCAAGCGAATCGGCAATGCGATTTCCCATGTCATCAAAAAGCACGACCCGGTGATTTTTGCTTTCGGCGATGCTTTTTGAAAGATACAGACTATTGGTAAAAAATCGGTTTTTAAGGGAATCCGGGATCTGAACATTTTTTAATTCCTGACTGATCAGTAAGGTGGAGTCCTGGGCTGTTTTTTGCAAGGTGTCTTTTGTTTGGTTAATATAGTAGTAGGAGGTTCCTTGAAAAACACAAAATACAACAATTAAGAATGCAAAAGCAAAAAGTAGGATATTGTATAAGATCATTCGAACCCGATAGCTTAGTTGCATTAAAGTTTCCTCATTTTATATCCAATTCCAAAAACAGTTTGGATGTATTTATTGCCCTGGGTGTCAATTTTTCGTCGGATGCGCTGAACGTGCATATCAACTGTTCGGGTGTCGCCGTAATAATCATATCCCCAGATTTTTTCAAGTAGTGTATCGCGGGGGAAAACCTGCTCCAAATTGGAGGCCAGCAAAAAGAGCAATTCAAATTCTTTGGGAGTGAGATGGATCTCGTTTCCTTCTAACAAGACCATTCGTTCATCAGCATAAATGCTTAAGTCACCATTTTTTAACAGCGATTCCTGTTTTTGAGGTTCAATGGTAATTGTTGAACGTCTGAGATGCGCTTTGATTCGGGCGAGCAGTTCGCGGTTATCAAAGGGTTTGGTCAGATAATCGTCAGCGCCCAGTTCCAGCCCTAAGACTTTGTCAATGATATCGGTTTTGGCGGTTAAAAGAATAATTGGAACGCCCAATTGGGGAGACAGCTCCCGACAAACATCATAACCGTTTTTCTTTGGTAGCATAATATCCAGCACGATAAGATCCGGACGGACCGCTAATGCTTTTTCGACAGCTTCTATACCATCGCTGGCGGTTTCCACCTGATAACCTTCAAATTCCAGTTCCAGTTTTATTAAATCAACAATCGATGCTTCGTCATCGACAACGAGTATTTTCTCATTCATTTTCATACCTGCTTTCTTAGCTTACTATAATAAAAAATCATTAAAATTTCTTTAAGTTCCTGTAGACTGCCGAACCGATGCAAACAACATGATGTAACAATTGTTGGTACTGCGTGACGTTTTATCGATCGTTTTAAACCAGTTTAAAACCACAGATTCAATTGTTCCTTGTTTTGGATAGCTCCCAAAACCCGGTCATCCAGATCCGGGATGGTTTTGCGGAGGTTTTTAATCATCTGTTTGATGTCTTCTCGTTTGGTGTAGCCATTGGCGGGACAGGTGCTTTGGATTACCGGCAGATCTTTCATTTCCGGGTCTCCGATAATGTCCCGTTCCTTAACAAAAATTAAGGGACGGATCAGGGTGATGTCTTTTCGATCCAGATAGGTCACCGGTGAAAAGGTGTTAATCCGGCCTTCGTAAAACAGGCTGAGAAAAAAAGTCTCGATGGCGTCATCGGCATGATGGCCCAGGGCGACAGTTCGGCAGCCTTGCTCGATGGCCAGATCATGAAGAGCACCACGTTTCATGCGGGCACACAGTGAACAGGGATTTTTTTCCTGTCGTTCTTCAAATATGATCGGGCCGATAGTGGTTTTTTTGATGGTGTAGGGAACCTTTAGTCGGGCACATAAATCCACTAATGGGGTCAGATCCATGCCGTCAAAGCCCATATCCAGGGTAATCCCTTCCAGTTCAAAGGGGACTGGCGAAAAGTATTGAAAGCGTTTCATGGCATAAAGTAGTGCCGTGCTGTCTTTTCCTCCGGACAGACCAATCGCAATGCGGTCTCCGGGTTTGATCATCTGATATTTTTCAATACCCCGGCGAAGGGGACCAAGAATTTTTTTCATGGTGTACTCCTGTTTTCATTTTGATGCTAAAGTAAAGCGTCACGTTTCAGCACTTGTCAAAGTCTTTCATAAAAGGTACAATATAGTCTTAATGGCTTTCTATAGTCATTCTAACACTTAACAGAAGAGATTAAAAGGAGATTTGTTTAAATGAAACAGGCAATTATTAGTTTTTTGGCATTTTTACCGGATTGGCTGGAAATCATTGTCATATCTGCCATTCCCATTGTTGAACTAAGAGGTGCCATTCCTCTGGCAATTTTAGCTTATGATATGCCCTACCTGCAAGCCTATTTATTAGGTGTGCTGGGGAGTATTATTCCGGCACCGTTTATCTTATTGTTTATTCCAGCCATCCTGAAATGGATGTCGGGAACCAAGGTTTTCGGGAAGATGGCGAATTGGATTATTGCCAAAGGAATGAAAAAATCGGATAAATTGACGAAGTATGAGTTTTGGGGCTTATTTATCTTTGTGGCGATTCCTTTGCCGGGAACAGGAGTTTGGACCGGGTGTCTGGCTGCTTCACTGATCGGGCTGGATTTTAAGCACAGTATGATTTCGGTAGTTCTGGGTTCAGCAACGGCAGGTATGATTGTTACCGCATTGGTGGCAGCCGGCCTGTCGTTATTTTAAATAGTAGGAGAAGTGATGGCACTATCACAGCATTTTTATCAACAAAACAGAAAGAAACTGGCAGACAGGCTGGCGAACAACAGTCTTACCATTTTATTTTCAGGCCGGGAAATAGAGATGACGGCGGATGCCAGTTATCCCTTTTTTGCCAACAATAATTTTTATTATCTAACCGGTATAAGAGCGCCGGAGGTGGTCCTTGTGATAATAAAAAACCATCATAATGACTGCGCTTATCAACTCTTTATTGACTCGGCCGATCCATTAAAAGAAAAATGGGTGGGTAAAAAGATCAATCGCGATCTAGCAAAAGCGGTTTCAGGCATTGATGAAGTTTATTATGTTAAAGATTTACCTAAGGAGATTGCCCGTGCAGCAGCGGTTCAAACCGTCTATTTTGATTTTAAAACGCCTAAACATCAGAGTTTTAAAACCACCGATGAGGGGCTTAAAAAGATCTTAAAGCAATCCGAGTTAAAGGATCTTTATCCCATTTTAGCGGGCTTGCGACTGATTAAGAGCGAGGAAGAAATGCGCGCCATCGCGAAAGCCAATGCGGTTACAAAAAAAGGCATCGAAGAAATGAAGGCATTCATTAAATCCGGTACCTACGAATATGAGCTGGCTGCTTTCTTTGAATATTATGTAAAAAAAGAAGGAACTGAGGGATTGGCCTTTGAAACCATTGTCGCATCAGGACAAAACGCCACCGTTTTGCATTATGTGTCCAATCACTGTCAGTTAAAATCAGGGGATTTGGTTCTCTTTGATCTGGGCGCCAGAGTGGATGGTTATTGCGGCGACTTAAGTCGGACCTTTCCGGTCAGTGGAGAAATGTCTAGGCAGCAGGAAAAGCTCTATGAAATTGTGGAAGCCGTTCAAAAGGAACTGATTGTCGCCTACAAACCGGGTGCAGTGATGAAAGATTTACAGCAACTGACGAAGGAACTGTTTCTGGAGAAATGCTGTCGTGCCGGTTTTGTTCCCGAAAATAATGATATCACAGAATTTTATTATCATGGGATTGGTCATCCGTTGGGTTTGGATACCCATGATTTGCGACCGGAGGGCGATTTAATTTTGGTACCGGGAATGGTAATGACGGTGGAACCGGGTTTATATCTGGAAAAGCTTGGCATCGGCATTCGGATTGAAGATGATGTGGTGATAACGGATGACGGTTGTACCGTCTTATAGTTAAACACCTCTTATCGTTTAAAACAAAGAGCTTTGAATCAAACGATAAAACGAGCGGAAAACTTTAGTCGTAAATAAAGTACTTGACAAAAAAAATAATGATGTGTATGATAAAAAAAAAGTAATTGAATATTTACCTATCCAGAGAGGTGGAGGGACAGGCCCGATGAAACCCGGCAACCAGCGTATGTATGGTGCCAATACCTGCGATATTTTCGCAATGATGGGATTTAATGTGAACATTAGCCTCGTCGTTAGACGAGGCTTTTTCATTATCAACGTTCGTGATTATCATAAAAGCGATCAGGTAAATGGACATTACATTAAAAAAGGAGAGCAAAATGAAAAAATTATTTACCTCAGAATCGGTGACAGAGGGCCATCCCGATAAGATTTCTGATCAAATTTCCGATGCCGTTCTGGATGCCATTTTCGCACAGGATCCGATGGCTCGGGTGGCCTGTGAAACACTGGTAACAACTGGTTTGGTACTGGTTGCCGGCGAGATTACGACGTCCTGCTACGTGGATATTCCTAAAATTGTCCGAGCAACTGTTCGTGAAATTGGCTATGATCGGGCAAAATATGGTTTTGATTGTGATACCTGTTCAGTCGTTACAGCCATTGATGAGCAATCAACCGATATTGCTATGGGTGTGGATGAAGGACTGGAATCAAGAAAAGGTGAATCAAGAGAAGCTGATCTGGCTGCTGGTGCCGGTGATCAGGGGATGATGTTTGGCTTTGCCTGCAATGAAACCCCGGAACTTATGCCATTGCCAATATCACTAGCCCATCAACTGGCCAAACGACTCACCGATATCCGCAAAGAAAAAATCGTTAACTATTTACGTCCGGATGGAAAAACCCAGGTAACGGTGGAATACAATGATGGGGTGCCAACACGGATTGATGCCGTGGTTATTTCTACTCAGCATAGTACCGATGTTTCTTCAGAAACCATTGAGAAGGACATGATTGAAAAAGTAATTAAGGTCGTGATTGATCCGGCCTTACTGGACGCCGATACGAAGTATTTTGTTAATCCCACCGGGCGGTTTGTCATCGGCGGACCACAGGGCGATTGTGGTTTAACCGGTCGTAAAATTATTGTCGATACCTATGGTGGCTATGGCCGTCATGGCGGCGGGGCATTTTCGGGAAAAGATCCCACAAAGGTGGATCGCTCTGGAGCCTACGCAGCCCGACACGTGGCCAAAAACATCGTTGCCGCCGGCCTGGCAGATAAATGCGAAGTGGAACTGGCTTATGCCATCGGGGTGGCCAAACCGGTTTCAATTTATGTGGACACCTTTGGCACCGGAAAAATTGAAGATGACAAGATTATTGCCTTAATTGAAAAACATTTTGATCTCAGACCAGCCGCGATCATTAAAAACCTCGGTTTAAGAGCACCCATTTACAAACAAACTGCGGCCTATGGTCATTTTGGCCGAACCGATCTTGATCTGCCCTGGGAACGACTTGATATGGTAGAAAAACTGAAAAGCAGTTTATAGAATTTATTAAATCAAAAAAACCATCCACTTCATCAATTTTATTTAGCTAAATGGGGTGCATCGTGGTAAAATAATCTTAAGTATAACGACGATGTATCCCAGCTATAACGCTAAAAACAATGAGGAGGAAAAGATGGAGAAATATGTTGAGATTTATAATGCTTTTGGAAAAGACAAACCAGTTGAAGAACAACCCCAGTATCATATGAATTGTGCCGAGGTACTGCTTCGTTCGGCCAATGAAAAATATGATTTAAATCTGCGGCCGGAAAGCTTTCGGATGCTGCAGGGATTTGGGGCCGGATTTTATTCTGAGAAAACCTGTGGCGCCTTTTCGGGATCATTGGCAGCCCTGGGCGCTTTATTCACTGAAGAAAGACCATCAGACCAGGCTAAAATGACGCGAGCAGCAAAGCTTTTAGTCGAAGAATTCGAGAAAGAGTTTGGCAGTCTGGATTGTGATTATATCAAAAAACATCATCGCGATGAAGTAGCTGCCTGTAACCCGGTTAAACTGCGGGCCGGCCAGGTCTTTGATCGGGTTGTGGCAGCACTGGAAAAAGAATAATGATAAAAATAACCACAAAGAAATGATGGAGGTTATCATATGAATCAAAGTGAAGCGAAATCTCTGGGCATTGATATACTGGAACGGTCTTATGGTAAGTGGTGGCTGATGTTGCTGGATGGGTTGTGTTTTATTGCCCTAAGTATTTTTGCGGTATTCTTCAGCAATCATGCGATCACCCTGCTGGTTTTTACTTTTGGGGTTTACCGTGGGATCATGGGAATTATATACATTGTCTCAGCATTGATCATGCGGTATAAATATGATGCCAATATCGGTTTCAGTCTGACAAGGGGAATCTTTGATCTGCTCATTGCCGCTGTCTTCTTACTGGTTCCCAATGTGATTGTAGCATTTTTTATCATTATCATCGGCATCTGGGCCATCATTACTGGAATTTTTCTATTGATTGTTTCGGCAAATTCGGGAAACGTGGGTAGAATTGTTAAAATCGTCATGGGCGTGGCATTGATTGGGTTTGGCATCTACGCTTTTATTAATCCGATGGGCCCGGCAACCATTATCGTCATGCTTGTTGGTGTTGCTTTTGGTATATTCGGTTTATTTTTGGTAATCCAGTCGATCGGTATGAAACGAACGTATACCCAAATCAAAAAAGTCAAAAGAGGCTATGAGGATTATCATATTGAATAATATGGCGAAATAATAGCGAATGATTGAGCAGCTCGGGTGAGAAGAACCGGAGCTGCTTTTTAGATACAAAAAATGGAATGATGTTTTGAATATATTTTGCTTGACAAAAGATTAAAAAGCTCATATTATAAGTGTAAAGGGTTCCAAATGTAGGACGTTATCTGTTTGTGCGGTTTGGATTTTTTTAAAACAACTAAATGTAGGATGACCTACTAAAATGAAAGGCTAGCGATGAATAAATTAACAGGTTTTATAGGGCTAGGCATTATGGGAAAACCCATGGCCAAATGTCTGTTAAAAGGCGGTTGTCGGCTAATGGTCAATGATTTGGATAGCAGGGCTGTGAATGAACTGGTCACATTGGGGGCGATTTCAGGATCTCTATCTGAAATTGGGGAACAATGTGAAGTTATCTTTACAATCCTGCCAAATGGTAGTATCGTTCAAGCTGTTTTATTCAATCAGGGGGGTGTTTGCGACTCCATCAAAACGGGCAGTGTTATTGTTGACATGAGTTCGGTCACGCCGGTGGAATCACAAACCTGCGCAACGAAACTTGAAAAATTAGGCATAGATTTTCTGGATGCACCGGTAAGCGGCGGCGAACCAAAGGCCATTGATGGCACCCTGGCGTTTATGGTTGGTGGTGAGAAAGAAGTGTTTAATCGAATCATGCCATATTTCGAGATGATGGGTTCGTCGGCCTTGCTGATAGGTGGCACTGGAAGTGGTTCAGTGACCAAACTGGCCAATCAGGTTATTGTCAACTTGAATATTGCGGCCGTATCCGAAGCGCTGGTGATGGCAACCAAGGCCGGTGCCGATCCGGAGCTGGTTTATCAAGCCATTCGTGGCGGGTTAGCAGGTAGCACGGTTTTAGATGCTAAAGCGCCGTTGATGATAGACCGAAATTTTGTGCCGGGGGGGAAAATATCCATTAATTTAAAAGATATCAAAAATGTTATGGCTACTGCCCATGAAATTGACGTGCCCATGCCGATGAGCAGTCAGTTGCTGGAAATCATGCAGGCCCTCAAGGTTGACGGTCATTTAAATGACGACCATGGTGGAATTGTCCAGTATTTCGAAAAGCTGGCAAAGGTGGAAGTAAGAAGAAAGGGTGAGTGATGATGCGCACAGTTGATAGAATAGATTCTTCAATCCTGAATTCATTTAAAAACGTAGATGAAAAAATAGTCACCAACCGGTTGAATGAAGCACTCAAGACCTTGAATAAAAAAGTAGTGGTTTTAGACGATGACCCCACGGGAATTCAAACGGTTCACGGTATTTCAGTTTACACGGACTGGAGTGTGGATAGTATCGAAAAAGGATTCGCTGAGGATAACAGCATGTTTTTTATTCTCACCAATTCTCGGGGCTTGACAGTCGAAGAAACATCTGCTGTTCATCAGGCGATCGCCGAGCGGATTTTAGCGGTTTCAAAAAAGACTGGAAAAGAGTTTATTCTGATCAGTCGCAGTGATTCCACCTTGCGGGGACATTATCCGCTGGAAACAAAGTTGTTGAAGGAAACCGTTGAATCCGGTTCGGATCAAAAAATCGACGGCGAAATCATTTTTCCCTTCTTTAAAGAAGGCGGACGCTTTACCATCAACAATATCCATTATGTTCAGGAAGGGGATGTTCTGGTACCGGCAGGAGAAACTGAATTTGCCAACGACAAATCTTTCGGATATACGTCTTCCCATTTGGGCGAATGGTGTGAAGAAAAATCAGGCGGAGCCTATCAGGCCGAAACGGTCACCTTTATTGCCCTTGACGATTTAAGAAAAATCGAGTTCGATAAAATTACTGATCAGCTTTGTAAGGTCGAGAATTTTAATAAAATAGTTGTCAATGCCATTGATTATGTTGATGTAAAAATCTTTACGATTGCCTTTGTCGAAGCAATAAAACGAGGCAAGACATTTATCTTCCGCTCAGCAGCTGCTATCACCAAAGTACTGGGAGGAGTTCCGGATAAACAACTATTAACGCATGACGAATTGATCCTGACCGAGAATAAAAATGGCGGAATTATTGTAGTCGGTTCCCATGTCAATAAAACAACGGTTCAGTTGGAAAATTTGAAAAGTTCAGAAAAGGACATCCAATTTGTTGAATTCAATCAACATCTGGTTTTAGAAGCCGGCGGATTGGCTAAAGAAGTCAAACGCGTGGTGGCCTTGGTTGAAGATTATATCAAATCGGGAAAAACTGTGGCTGTTTACACTAAACGTGAGCGGTTTGATCTGGATACTGATGATAAAGATGCCCAACTCCGGGTTTCAGTAGAGATTTCTGATGCAGTCACCAGTATCATTTCTAAACTGACAGTGCGGCCAAACTTTATTGTGGCAAAAGGCGGGATTACCTCCAGTGACATTGGTACCAAAGGCTTGACCGTCCAGAAAGCGATGGTGATGGGTCAGATCAAACCGGGCATTCCCGTTTGGACGACCGGTGAGGAAAGCAAGTTCCCGGGATTGCCCTATGTTATCTTCCCTGGTAATGTCGGGACCGAAACAACCCTGAAAGAAGCAGTTGAAGTGCTGATGGGTGAATAACGTGCTGGTTAGTTTGAAGGAATTACTGAATCAATGCAAAAAAAACAAAACAGCTATTCCGGCTTTTAATGTATATAATTTAGAAACCATTCTGTCTGTTAATCAGGCAGCAAATAATTTGAATCGCCCGGTCATCTTTTCATTTGGCGAAAGCTATCTCGATGATCTACCACTAGAATTAATAGCCCTAAACATTCGGTTTCTGGCTGAACGCTCACAGCAGCCGATGGTCTTGCATTTGGATCACGCCAAAAATATGTCAACCATTACAAGAGCGATTGACTGTGGATTTACCTCGGTAATGTATGACGGTTCACATTTAAGAATCGAAGAAAACATTAAAAATACCCGGGCAGTGGTTGAAATTGCCCGGGAAGCCAAGGTCAGTGTTGAAGGGGAACTGGGCTATATGAACCCTGAAGATGGTTCTCAAAATGATGAACCCAGCAGTGCTGAGACTTCGGAGTTTACCCGGCCAGAGCTGGCGCTAAAATACGTCACTGAAACTGAGGTTGATGCCCTGGCTATTGCCATCGGCAATGCTCATGGTCTGTATCGGGGCGAGCCGCACTTGGAGTATTCAGTGTTGGCGGAAATTGCAGCACTCACCGATATACCACTGGTGCTGCACGGGTCCTCGGGAATCCCCGCGGAACAGATTAAAAAAGCCATCAATCTTGGTATTTGTAAGATCAATGTCAATACTGAACTGGCATTGGGAGCGGTCGAAAGCATCCGGCGAAGTATTAAAATAAGCCCCGAAGTCAATTCATTGCGTTACGAAAAATTGATACGTCAAACAAAAGCGGATCTGGTTCTGCTGATTGAAGAATATCTAAAACTAACAAGCAACTAACGATCTGAATGGGAAATCACTGCAGGGCTTTCCTAAAGATATAGATTTAAAAATTAAAAATAAAGATTAATCAGTGAAAGGTGAAAATTATGAACATTTTTTTATCATACCCATTGGACCCGAAGGATCTGGCCTGGCCAGGAGAACCAACCGTTAAGGTGCGTCAAGCAACCCAAATTGGCGTTGATGCTCTTCCCTTCAACAGTTTTATGAGCGAATTGCCGAACCACTGCGGCACCCACTATGATGCCCCAAAACACTTTAATCCCGATGGCCCAAGCATCAACGAATTACCGATGGAATACTTTGTCTTTAAAAATGTATTGCTTTTGGATATTCCTAAAAAAGCCTGTGAAGGTGTGACGGTTGAAGAATTAAAAGCTTACGAAGAAGAAATCAAAAAAGCAGACCTTTTATTGATTCGGACCGGCTTTGACAAGGTACGAAAAACATCCCCCGAAACTTATCAAATGGAAGGTCCCTTCCTAACGCCGGAAACTTGTTTATATATGGTCAATACCTTTAAAGATCTGAAAACGGTAGGTTTTGACTTTTTAGCCATTGGTTCGCCCTGTAATGATCTGGCAGCCCCAGCCCATCAGAATCTTTTAGGATTTAACACCGAGAAATTCATTACTGCCATTGAAGATATGCACCTGGAAGTGCTGGGTGACAAAAAAATCAATTCGATTACAGCTGCACCATTGCGGATTGTTGGCTTGGACAGCAGCCAGGTCAGCGTCATTGCCGATATCGAAGACTAGAAAAGAGAATAGAAATACTTGCTGACGATGTGAAACATCGTCAGTTTTTTTGATTTTATTGACTTGTCTATGGGGAATTTAGTCATTGAAAAAGATTGATAGAATCAGTATTCACTTGAATGAGAATGAAGGTAAATTCGGTTTTGGAAAACTGATTGAATAATTTATTCTTATATTTATCAAATTAAAAAGATACAACACGGTTATTCTGCCATGACGTATCTTTTTTGTTTTTTGATATTTATATTGAATTAAGATTTTGATTAACCTTCTGCCAAAGATTCCGGTATTCTGGCGCAATATCATAAAGATCTTCAAAGACCGGGAAAGAGATCGCTTTTACATCAAAATTGCCTTCATTGGCACACCATTGATAACCTAAGCCAATCGAAAAGTTTATCATCATAAAATACAGTTTTTCTGGCGTTAAAGGACTTCTGATAATTTCCTGACTTTGACATTGCTTAATCGGGTTGAGATACCAGGTATCGGCCCCAAAGGTATCGTCGAAACTTCCTTTATTTTCATCCAAATTGATTTTATAGACCTGTTTCACCACGTCGCTTCCAGCCTCCACAATCATATTAAGAAACAATTCATGAACAATCCATAAACGTTCAAGGTCATTTTCTGCAGATAAAATAATCGGGATATAGTTTTCATGTAAAACAATAGCTTTATCAAAAAATGAAGAGATGAGGTCATCTTTATTTTTGAAGATATTATAAAATGTACTACGAGAAACCCCAGATTTCTCGCAAATTTCATTAATGGAAATCTGATCGTATCCCTTTTGATTAAAAAGTGCTATGGCAGTATCCATGATGAGATTATAATTATTTGCTTTATCTTTGCGCATGTTTAGTTCCTTCCAGAGCGTATTAGTTTTTTATTTTTCATAAATACAAGAAGTTGATATCAAGTTGCATAACAAAATTATTATACAATACTTTAGTAAAAAAACAATATTAAAAAAATTGTATGAAATATTAAAAATAATTATTGACTAAATAAAATACATGAAGTATTATAATGGACAAGTGTATCATAAAAATATACAAGTGTACATGTTAAGTTTGCTAAAGTCGATAAGATTTAAATACGAGAGGAGTGAAAACGGATGAATGAGATTGAAAACCTGGAGAAGCAGTTAAAAGATTTGGAACAGGAATTGATGCGTGAAGAATGTTATACGATGTTAACGGATTATATATTCTATTTTAATCTGGATAAGAAAAAAGAATTACAGTGGACAAAAGATGAAAACGTTTTAGTGATGATGGATCAAATCAAACAAGTGGTTGATGCTGAAAAAAATAAATTGAGCAAATATTATGAGATTAAAAGTGAGTATTCACATGCAAATGGCGGATCTGCTCATGGACACAGTCATAGCCATGGAAATAGTCATAACCATCATGAGCATAGTTAAGGTGAAGAATAATTAATAGAAACTGAGGTAATAATAATGAATGCATCGATGGGAAAGATTCTAATTGTTCATTTAGATACAGGCGAAATAATCGAAGAAATGGTGTCGGAATTTGTTTGCCAACAGGTGCTTTCCGGCGTAGGGATCGGCGTATCCCATTTATTAAAACACATTCCGGCAGATGCTGATCCGATGGGACCGGATAATGTGCTGGGGTTTGTCAGCGGCCTGCTGACAGGCACCGGCAGTTTGATGACCGGTCGATGGCTGGCAGTGACGAAGTCGCCTCTCACCGGCGGCTGGGGTGATGCCAACTGCGGGGGTTTTTTCTCCCCGGCAATCAAGCAATGTGGTTATGATGCCATCTTTTTTCATGGTATTGCCAAAGAACCGGTTTACTTATTCGTCAGCAATAAAGGCCCGGAACTGCGAAGTGCAAAAAAATATTGGGGAATGGATGCTACCGAGGCAGAAGACACCTTGATAAAGGATTGCCGGTCAAACGGTCTAAAAAAACAGCCCCGGGTTGCGGTGATCGGTGAGGCAGGAGAAAATTGTTCCTTGATTTCTGGAATCTGTACTGACGGTGGAAGAATCGCTGCCCGATCTGGAGTCGGTGCGGTGATGGGAAGCAAGAAATTAAAGGCCGTCGTTTTAGCCGGCAATAAAACCATTCAGATTGAACATCCGGATACGATGAAAAAAATTAGTAAAGCATTTGCCGATCAAATGCGTAATGCCAATCTGCCACCCCTTAAGCTCGGGGGAGCTCTGGGTATCGGGGGAAAAGTCATGGGGATGATGACGACATCCGGGCCCATGGATGGCGGTGCATCGGCGATGCTTTTGAAAAAATGGGGGACGCCGATGGCTACACCCATGTCGATCAGAAGCGGGGATGCCCCCATAAAAAATTGGGCCGGCAGTTCAAAGGATATCAGCCGAAAGTTTGTCAGTGCTTATAATCCGGATCGGATGATTGCCCGGGAATTTAAAAAATACCACTGCTATTCTTGTGCCATGGGTTGCGGCGGGGTGATCGGCATCAAAGATGTGGAAAACGGTGCCTATTCCCATACCCATAAACCGGAATATGAAACCCTGGATGCTTTTGGACCACTGCTGATGAATGACAACTTAGAATCCGTTTTGTATATCAATGAATTGCTCAATCGGGCGGCAATGGACACCATTTCAGCGGGCAGCGTTGTCGCTTATGCGATTGAGTGTTATGAAAGAGGGATTATAACGCCGGAACAGGTGGATGGACTGGAACTCAATTGGGGAAATAGTGATGCCATTATTGCCTTGCTCCGAAAAATGATTAAACGAGAAGGTATCGGTGATATTTTAGCCGATGGCATAAAAAAAGCAGTTGAGCGACTCGGTGACAATACGGTTACCGCAGCCATGCATATCGGCGGTCAGGAACCAGGCATGCACGATTCCAGAATGGACCCTCAATTGGGACTGCACTATGTGGCCGATCCAACACCAGGTCGGCATACCGGCGGATCACGACAAAGTTACAATGCCTTAGCCCTTCATTTAATCTGCTCCTGGGTACCAAAACCTGAGAAAGAAAAGAAAGCTCTCGAATACATCCCCAGTGAAAAAGAAGCAATTAAGAGTGTTGCTTCAGCCTGCTACAAAGAACTTCTCGATGGGGCTGGGGGCTGCTATTACGCCATGCTGCTGGGAAACAACAACTGGAAAATTGTGGAGATGTTAAATGCCGCCACCGGCTGGGAATATACTGGGGACCAGTACATGGAAATCGGCAAACGCATTCAGACGATGCGCCAGCTTTTTAACGCCAAACACCATGTACCGATTACTGAATGGGCATTGCCGGATCGAATGGCTGGCAAACCACCGCTGCAAGAAGGTCCGTTAAAAGGAAAAACGCTGCAGAATGAAGAAATGGTGAGGCTCCATTGGAAAGCATTCGGCTGGGATGAAGAGACCGGAATTCCCACTGCAGAAACCATTGAACAATTGGGCATCAATACCATTTTGGAAGAGGTGAAATAAATGGAAAAAAAGAAAAAGAAAAATCCTCTGTTTGATTACAAAGTCTGTATCGCCTGCGGTGTCTGTTATCAGGCCTGCCCGACTAGCTGTATCCAGCTTTCAAAAACGGATTTGGATCGTTATAAAAAAGCATATCCGAAGGTAGAGAAAAATGAAGCCTGCATTAGCTGCGGAATCTGCAGTAAGGTTTGCCCCATCGATGCCATTGCCATGATTGAGGAATAATTCCAATGAAAATTTTAGTTCTTCCACCGGGACGATACACCTCTGAAAAAATGGATGAAAACGGATATTTGGACATCAAAGAACATTCAACAGTTGGAGATGTACTGAAAATTTTAAAAATGCCCAAAATCATTGCAAAGATCTGGCTTACCAGTGTTAACGGCCAAATTGTTCCGTTTAATACGGCTCTGAAAGATGGAGATACAATCGGATTTTTTTCCGGCCTTTCAGGCGGTTGATAAATATCGATAGCATTGAAAGATGAAATATAAAACAAACAAAATTAAGATTACAAGATAGTTTTGAGAATATCTTGTGACAGAAAAAAAGGAGAAACAAAATGAGTTTTTTGAATTTTCACGGAAAAGACAGTGTGAAATTTAACGGTCATGATAATCCGGTCGTTCCAGTTTCGATGGCCCAGTATGTGATGCACTATTTATATGGTGTTAATGAGCCGGCATTGGTTAAACAAGCGAGTAAAATTCTGGATGGGATTGAAACGGCAGCGACCGCGGAAGAGATGGAGAAAAAAATCGGCGCGTTTACCATGATGAGTGCTCACCCGGCGATGAAATCCATGCCTCATGGTTTGGCTCTGAGTCAAAACGCAGCTAAAAATGTGATGGACTTTGCCTATTATGTGGAAGGCGCCAAGGGTGCTCGTATTGCAGTTGGGCCTTGTATCTGTCAATTAGGAACCCAAAAATATCCAACGGGTATCACGGAACCTGAAATCAAAGATATCACCTTGTTTTATGGTGCGGATATTTACCTGGATCTGGGCATGGAGTTTGAAGAAATCACAGCGGATGAAGCCAAAGATATACTGGATGAAATGCATAGCCGCGGCTATGTTCATCAGGCTCTGTATATGTTTGATGCCGGAGCGGGTCTCTTCGTTATGTGCAATTGCGACGGCAATGTATGCAGTGGTGTCAAGGGCGTTCGGTTAACAGGAACAGGTATTGGCAAGGGTCCCGAGATTTGCAAACAGGATCCTGGGAAATGCTTAGGTATTGAAAAATGCGGAAAATGTCTTGAACGATGTCCATTTGGTGTCAATAAAGCAGATGGTGACACGGTTATTTTTGATCAAAGTAAGTGTATGGGATGTGAGCTATGTGTAACCACTTGTCAAGGCGGCGCTCGAGAACTAGAGATTCGGGAAGATTACGAATTTGAACACATTATGAGTAAAACGTTACTTTTAGCTGGCAAGTACGGATATGAAAGGATGGTACCCTATGAAAGATAATACAAAAAAAGCAATGAACAAAGGTATTTCACTTGGCGTTCTGGTCGGTGCAGCCGCCTACGGCGTCGTCAAGAAAGATTGGAAACCGTTGGCAGCCGTGGCGGCCTTGCATGCTGCCGAATATGCGGTAGTAGGGCGAAAAATCGGCAAAGCGGCGGAAATATCAGAACCGGAGGCAGTCGCCAATTGCATGTTTTTTGGAATTGCCTGGTGGCAACCGCTGCAGGAAGAAGTCAAAGCCAAGATGAAAAAAGCCCAAATTATGGCAGAATTGGAAAAGGAAGGTCTGATAAGCGAAGATAAATTTAAAAAAAAGGGTTGTGGAATCCGTTTTGTAAATGAAACCGAATCGAATGTATAATAAGGAGAATAAGAAAATGACCGCAAAAACGGAAAAAAGCTATGTTGTTGTGGAAGAAGCAAAACAGCTCAATTATTTAAATAATTATGTTGCTTTGCCAAAAGAATATGGCACCCCCAGCTACTATGGCAGGGAAGATGTTAAAGAAATAAGAAGAGTGGTGTTTTCAGCACTAGCCACCCTTGATGAAAAAATTGATTTAAGAAAGCAGATCAATGGCCGTCACGTTATAATCAAGCCGAACCTTGTCGCCGTCTATCACAATATGGGATATAAAAATGCTGATATGCCACAATCCACTGATCCCAGAGTATTTGAAGCGGTGGTGGATTATATCTCCCGATATACCAACCGAATCACCATTGCCGAGTCTTCGGGCGGAGCCATGGGAACGACTTCCAATTTTAAAACAACCGGGCTGGATCGGATCGCTAAAAAATATCATACTGGTCTCGTTGCTTTTGAAAACCTGCCAATTGATCGCTACATGCTGCCCAAGGCAGAGGTGATGAAAGAAGTCTGTATTCCCCGGTTACTCAGTGAAATCGTCCGGGGCGAAGCATATTATATCTCCGTACCTAAGATGAAAACAAATCTTTACACAGGCGTTACACTGGGATTTAAAAATGCGATGGGAACTCTACCTGTGAACATGCGATATCGTAATCACAGCTATCAGATTGAAAAAAAATTAGTGGATCTTTTGTATTTGTTTAAGCCGGATTTGACCGTCATTGACGGAATTGTCGGGGCCGAAGGCTTAACACCAGGTCCAGTTGATCCGGTTGACTCAAAAATGATTGTCGTCAGTAACAATTCTGTGGAAGCCGATCGATTAACCACCGAAATGATGGGATTTGATTCCAAGGAAAACGTCCTCATCAAAGAAGCAGTTTCGAGAGGCTATGGGGATCCCAAAACCGAAATAATCGGAACTCCCAAATATTTTAAGTTCAGACCGGCAGATCGATCGCTTTTAAGCGAACGATTCCAGGCGAACTTTCCCAACGTTAAATTGCTTATCGGGGTCACTAAAAATGATACGACCCATAAAATTACCAGTGTTGATGAAGTAACGCCAGAGCTGGTCAGGGAAATGGAAGGGATGTGCAACGGTGGTTGCCGCCCGGCGATCGCTCAGGTTTTCGAAATGTATTTATACTCTAAAAAGCCCATTGATAAAAATTTTAAGTTGGCCATTATCTACGGTTCCGGTATAAAAATCGACGGGGTCACTTACTATTTTGACGGTAACGGTAAAGCTTACAATAAAAAAGATATCAATGAACTGCAAATGAAAAAATATGCCATTGGTGAATGTGCCAGAGAGATGGAACCATTTGCTGACCTGTTTACCGGCGGATGCTGCGATATTGGAGCAGCAACGCTTGGTTTGCCGGGAGTAACCGGGATACCGCTTCCGGCAATGTCGATGGATAACAAGGGAATGCCCGGGATGATGAAATCGATGTTGGAAACGTATCTAATCCGAAGAAAAATGCTGAATAAAGGGGAATATTACGATGTGCCTTATGATCAGAAAGATTTTGACAAGGTATTCCCAGTTCCAACATTAAGTGAAGCGGAAATGAAACAAGACTTTATCGAGTGGCCACTGCCGAGAATGACGGAACACGTAAAAAAAGAAAAACTGAAAAATCTTAAATTAATGTAAAAACGAAAAAGGATGAACAAAATGGATAACTATTTAAATGAATACCGTCAATTATTCCAGCAGATTAAATCAGGCGAAGTGGAAATCGAACAGGCACTGAACCAGGTGAAAAAGCTCCAATTTGACGATCTTGGATTTGCCAAGGTGGATCACCATCGGCAAATCCGCAATGGTTATCCGGAAGTCATCTTCAGTCAGGGAAAAACGGTGGAGCAGATTAAAGCCATTGTTTTAAAACTGGCCGAAAAAAACAATAACATCATGGCGACCCGGGCAACCAGGGAAGTATATGAGGGAATCTGCGAAGTCACGGATGATGCTGAGTACTTTGAAGCGGCTCGAATTGTGGTGGTGAAAAAAAGAAATATTCTGGTAACCGAAAAGACAATTGCGGTTGTTACCGCGGGAACTTCAGATATTCCCGTAGCCGAAGAAGCCGCCATCACAGCTGAAACCTTGGGCAATCGTGTCACTCGGGTTTATGATGTGGGGGTGGCTGGGATCCATCGGCTCTTTGCCAATGCCGACACCCTCATGAGTGCCAATGTTTTAGTAGTCGTCGCAGGAATGGAAGGCGCGTTGGCCAGTGTGGTTGGCGGAATGGTCGATAAACCGGTTATCGCAGTGCCCACAAGCATCGGTTATGGTGCCAGTTTTGGCGGCCTGTCAGCATTGCTTACCATGCTAAATAGCTGTGCCAGTGGAATTAGTGTGGTTAACATCGATAATGGATTTGTGGCGGGCTATACAGCCAGTATGATCAACAAACTATAAATACGCGAGGTACATATGTGAAAGCTCTATATTTCAATTGCTTTTCAGGAATCAGCGGGGATATGACCTTGGGAGCCCTCCTGGATTTAGGTATCGAAGAAGAATTGTTTATCAATGAATTGAAAAAATTAGAATTAAACGGTTATCACATCGCAGTAAAAAAGCAGCATAAAAAATCGATTAAGGGAACCGATGTGGATGTCATTATTGAAGAAGTATCAGAAACCAATTGTGAAAGAAATCTTTATGATATCGAAAAAATAATCGATGCCAGTGAATTAACAGACTGGGTTAAGAGCGCAAGTAAAGATGTATTTAAAGAAGTGGCTCGCGCCGAAGGAAAAGTTCATGGTAAACCCATAGATCAGGTTCATTTTCATGAGGTTGGAGCCATTGATTCCATCATTGATATTGTGGGATCAGTCATATGCCTTGAGCTGCTTGATATTAAAAAAATTCATGTTTCAAAAATTCATGACGGGAACGGATTTATCAAATGCCAACACGGCATCATCCCGGTACCAGTACCGGCAGTGATAGAAATGCTCACGGGTACAAATATTCCTTTTGTGACGGAGGATGTGAAAACAGAAATGGTAACCCCCACAGGAATGGCACTGGTAAAATGTCTTGGGACTACTTTTGGAAAAACACCTGAAATGACTATTGAAAAAGTGGGATATGGCTTTGGAAAAAGAGAAACAGGACGCTTAAATGCTTTACGTGTTGTAATGGGTGAAGTACTTTAATAATCATTTAAAAAACCGAACCCTCTAATTTGAACCCTCATATCTCAGCTGATATGGGGGTATTGATTTTTTTGAAAATGTGATATCTGTTAACAACAGTTTACGTGTAATAGGTAATAGAGCACGAAAAATTAAAAAAAAGAGGAGCAATTAATGAATCAGAATAAAAACGAAAAATACAATAACATCAAGTCTTTTTTCAATTTAAAATAGAAATAATTATTAGTTTCATAGTATGGTAGATAGTGTAAAATAAATGGAATGACACTACATGAAGTGGTGTTCTGGTTTAAGAGTCTCTGATATTATCTAAAATACTGTATGAAATATAGGAGTGAAATCAATGCTAAATATTATACTACTGGGTCTGGTCAGTTTTTTTTCGGACATCAGCTCAGAAATGGTTTATCCTTTGATCCCCTTGTATCTGTCATCGGCGTTTGGGGCGACGCCAGTACTTATTGGGATCATAGAAGGGATTGTAGAAAGTATTGCCAGCTTATTAAAGGTCTACAGCGGTTATATTTCAGATAAGTACAAGCGGAAAAAAATTCTGGCTTTTGGCGGGTATTCCACCGGGATCATCTATAAAATAGCGCTGTTGATTGCAACTTCCTGGACGGGGATCTTGTTTGCCAGAGTGATTGATCGGATTGGAAAAGAGATCAGGACAGCGCCCCCGGGATGTTTTAGTCTGTGAAAGTGCAGACTCAAACAAAATGGGGAAGGCTTTTGGCATCCATAAAGCACTGGACATGGCGGGTTCTGCTCTGGGAATCTTAATCGCTTTTATCCTTTTGTCTAAAGCCGATGGGGATTTTGACTATCAAACCCTGTTTGCAATTTCCATCATTCCCGCAGCAATCGGGCTTGTCATCCTATTGTTTGTCAAAGAAAAAATACAAAACAGGAAATCAAAGTGCGGGAACCATTCTGGAAAAATATGAAAAACTTGGACGTGAATTTAAAACTTTATCTGGCAGTGACGTTTATTTTCACATTAGGCAATTCATCTAATGCATTTTTAATTCTCAGAGGAAAGAGTCTAGGCCTAACGGACGCAAATGTGATCCTGCTCTACTTCATTTATAATGTATCGGCAGCTTTGTTCGCGGTGCCTTTTGGTCAACTTTCGGACAAGTACGGTAGAAAAAAGATTCTTGTTTTTGGTTATATCACCTTTGCCTTGGTTTATGTCGTGTTTGCTTTTGTTTCAAATGCAGAGGCGCTGGTGATTCTGTTTATCATTTATGGTCTTTACACCGCCATGACAGCTGGTGTTGAACGGGCTTTAATCTCAGAAATTTCACCAGTCAATCTAAAAGGGACGATGCTGGGACTTCAAGCCACCATTGTAGGCATTGGCCTGCTGCCAGCCAGCGTCATTGCCGGCTTGTTGTGGAACATTTTTGGACCTCAGGCTCCGTTTGTGTTTGGTGCCGGGCTTTCTCTGCTTGCAGCCTGGATACTGATTTTTATCATGAACCGAAATCCTAAACAACTAATTTAAAATCAAAGATGATGAAATTAAGCAACAGCGAGTTCTTTTATTATCAACCAATTATTTTAAACAAAAAATATTCGACAGGCTGCTTAACCTTGAGATTAAACTAATCTGTCGAACAAGCAATACGAAATTATTTCTTTAAAATGCGCGGAATTTTAGTTACATCAACATCCTGGTTTCGGCCTTCATCAAAGAATGGGAATCGGGTCACAGTTGCCTGGATTTCTTTTTGTCGGGTACCAGGGTCGCCCCATAATATAATGACTTCTGTACCGATATCACCATATTCAATATCAATTGAACAAAGTGAGACCATCTCACGATAATAATAACTGTAGGTTCGACTGGAGCTAATCCCGATGAGTTTTCTGTCCTTAAGAACCTGATCGTCATGATACTGGTAGTAGCCGTGATAGCTTTTATCACTTGGTACATCCATATTCGGATACGGTTCGCCCTGCTCATATTGAGATGCATGAATGTCCAGGATATTCTCTTTGTTCCAAGAGAGGGTTACCATCATTCTTTTAGGGTTATCGACCAGCTTTTTAAGCGCTTCCTTACCGACAAAGTCGTGATTGAAATTGATCATTTTACTCCAGCCAAGTTCGACCGGATTACGATAGCGCAATTTAATATCAGGGTGCATACTACCAATGAGTAGTGTCGGTCATTCAAACAGTATCTGGAACAAACTCAGCTTCCTTATTCACATGAGACAGCGATAGAGTGGTTGGACAGCAGCAGATCAAACTGGAAACATCCAAAGTTCAAAACTTCTCGTATCGCTCTTTTTCGGATTAATGATGTCATGCAAAATGGCTATATTACAGAAAAGCGCTATGTATACGAAAATTCCTGCAACTATGACAAACTTCCGGATTGGTGTCGTTTATTGCTGGATGGCTACCTGAGCGATACTGCACATTCATTTTGTGACAACTATAGCAGGCAACATCGGATGGCATGTTCCGAATTTTTGATTTACGTTTGGAGTGTGGGGGTCACGAAACCCGATGAGATCACACACAAAAATGTAATTGACTATTATTATAAGTACAACTATCGTACCTTGAAAACAAAAAACTTATATAATCGCATCATCAGACGATTTCTTAAGCATCTCGCTGATAAAGATTTTATTCCAGGTTCATTGGCATTTACATTGGATCGATTTTCTATTTCAAGGATCATTATCCTGGATGAACGACCTGATGAAAAAAAGTGTGTGGACCTATATCAGCAGGATCAGATGGCAGTCAAAATTCTCCCAGCAGAATATTATTCTATGGCAAAAGAATTAGGAGATGTTTTTCTTGAAAAGCATCATTATTCAAAAACCATGAAGAAAACATTCCGTAAAGCGTGGCGAGAATTGTATGTTTTTCTGGAAGCCAACAAACAATCTCGTCTATTCATATAAAACCGCTGAATACTGGTGTACCTGTCTTAAAAATGATACCATTGAATGGAAATCATACCGTCGTGCCATGAAACTTTTTGAGCAGTATCGGACGTGTGGCGATATCAATCCCAGTATCATTTATACCTATAAGGAAGATTCCATCAACATATTACCCGATTGGAGCCGTCGGCTACTTCTTGATTTTCTATTAAAGAAGAAAAAAGAAGAAAATTCTGTCTCTACGATCAGTATGTACCGTTCTTCATGTCTGAGATTCCTGAAATTTCTTGAACAGAAAAAGATTAGCCGCTGTGCTGGAATAAGCCCAGAAATAATAAAAGAATTTCATGTTTCAGATCTTCATTCAACGGCAGAAGCAAGGAATGCCTACAGTATAAGGATTCGCGGGTTTCTGGATTACCTTTCTGTATTGGGATATGTTCCTGAAACGTTGCCACTGGCACTCTCCACTGAATGCGCAGTAAAAACTGAAATCGTGGAGACCCTTACGGATGAAGAAGTCGATGCCGTTTACCATTACAGAACAATTGCAGAAAAACCGATGGCGTTAAGAAATACAGCCATGGTGTTAATCGGTCTTCGCATGGGACTGCGTGCCTCAGATATTACCGGGCTAAAACTGACTGATATTGCATGGGATGAACGAACGATTTCTACCCACCAACAGAAATCGGGTCGGTTTTTAAAACTTCCCATGCCCGTTGATGTCGGAAATAGTCTCTATCAGTATATCACGAATGGCAGACCTCCGATGGTTTCCGAGTATGTATTCATTTCCCATCGCGTTCCTTATAGCAGACTTGGCACAGGCAGCTGCTGTAGTGCTCTGAACAATATCCTTGATAAGCAGAAGCATGGCTTTCATTTAACCAGAAAAACATTTGCAACGCGCCTGCTGATAAGCAAAACAAATACCGATACCATCGCTGATTCACTTGGTCATAAGGACAATTCAACGGTTATGAAATATTTGGCAACAGATGGGGATACCATGAGGCAGTGTTCCCTTTCACTCAAAGGCATTGACGTGAAAGGCGGGTTGTTGTCATGATTAAAAATTACGTTTATCATAGTAGTTTTGCGCCATATATCGAAGGATTAATCCGTCAGAAAAGAGCTGACAACACGTGATCTAATTATGAAATGGGCGTTTCAAAGAGACACAGAGGGCGTTAACTTCCGGAATCAGAGAGTTTCCTTCGTGCGGCAGCTATCCTTGTACATGAATTCCTTGGGAATCGTTTCATACATCCCCCGACAAACGGCTTCAACGGTCACGACGGTTCCACACCTGTTAAGCCCTGACGAATTAGAGAGTTTATACGAAGTGATCGATTCTTATCTCCCTGATGGCAATAAATGGCGTCGTTTTTCAATGGAGTACCAGGTCATCTTTCGACTTTATTATTGCTGTGGATTAAGGTTAGCAGAAGCCGCACATCTAAAAAAAGAGCATGTTAACCTCGATGAAGGCATTCTGACAATCATTCAGTCGAAAGGAAATAAGGATCGACTGGTATTTATGTCCGAAGATGTCACAAAACTATGCAGGCTTTACCAAAAAAGAATGGGTGCCCAAATATCTGAAACAGAATGGTTTTTTCCTGGTAGTGATCCACACAAACCGATCCATAAAACGAGCCTGGATAAAAAATTCAAACAATTCTGGAATCAGACGCCATTTGCAGATCTTTGTGATAAAGCGCCAACCATCCATGCGCTCAGACATACTTTTGTAGTGGACAGAATGAACGAATGGATGCGGGAAGGAATCAGCCTAAACACCATGATGCCTTATCTTAGCAGATATCTGGGTCATACCAATGTGAGTGATACGTTCTACTATTATCATCAGGTGGACAGGGCATTTCAGATTGTACGCCAGAAAGATGTCGTATCGGATAGCGTCATTCCGGAGGTGATTACATATGAAGAATAAAAAAGTGGAGACCAACTCGTTGTTTTTTTCAATGACTTTGGAGTTTCTGGAAACATATCTACCACTTCAATTAGGAAGAAGTCCCAAAACCACTAAATCCTACCGGGACTCACTGACCGTCTTTAGACGCTATCTGTTTGATTCGCAGCACCTATCTGTTGCTGTCTTTAAATTTGATGACTGCAGTCCAGAAATGCATTCAGGATTTTATCATCTTTTTAAAGGAAAACGGTAATAGTGCTGGCACCTGTAACCAAAGACTTACCGCTTTAAAATCATATTTATGGTTTGCCTCTGATCGAAATATTGCAGTCCAGTCGGTTGCACTAAGCATCGCCAGGATACCGCAGTGTAGAGTTCCTGAAAAAGAGAAGCAAACATTAACCGCAGTAGCGTTAGCTGCTATTTTACAGCAACCTGAAAATACAAAAATGGGATTGCGTGACCGTGCAATCATGATACTTCTGTATGATGCAGCAATCAGAGTCGATGAACTGTTAAGCCTGAGACTAAAAGATCTTTCTTTACATACGGATAACCCATATATCAGAATTTCGGGTAAAGGAAATAAAGAACGGATTGTTGCAATTACGCTAAAAACGAGAGATCACCTTAAACAATATTTATCGATCTATCATAAAAAGGAAACCCTTGTAAACCCATATGTGTTTTATACAAAAATAAAAGGCACCACAGATAAAATGTCTTCTGGAAATGTTGAGCGTTTTATACGACAGTATGCTAAAAGTGCAAGCGAAAAATGTTTAGAAATACCAGAAAAAGTTTATCCACATATGTTTAGACGAACTAGGGCAACTGATCTTTACCAAAACGGTGTGGAATTGGAGCTGATATCAAGAATCCTGGGTCATTCATCTACTGAAACAACAAAAGTCTATGCAAAACCATCGATAGAAATGCTTAGAATCGCCATCGAATCTGTGGAAACACCAGAACAAAAAAGCGAAGAACCATTATGGACGGCATGCAGTGAAGAAGAAATGGCTAAACTTTGTGGTTTGAGGTAAAGATTAATCCTCAGGATTTAACAGCGCTTCTGCAGTTTAAGCCGCTTTTATCCAATCCTGAGGATTTTTTAATAATGAGGATAAACAAAGTTATTCTTATGTCAGGATAACTTTGTGAGGCCAGCATCAGGCCTTTTGCAACTGGACGTCGTGCCTGGCTTTTTGCCGATTCACCAAAAGGTGCCACCGCCAATGCGGTTCTCTACACGCTGGTGGAATCCGCCCGGGCCAATGAGCTTGATGTCTACGAATATCTGAATTACCTTCTGACAGAAATCCCCAACAGCGACTACCTGCAACAGCCGGAAGTACTTGAAAAATACCTGCCATGGTCTCAGGAATTACCCGAGGTTTGCAGACTCAATCATAACTATAAAAAGTGCCTCAAATAATGATGTCATCAGTATAGCAGGTTTGGATCAAACTTGCTATACGTCATCTTTTGAAGCACTTACGAATTAAAACGACAAAAAGGGAATTTACAGCAGATAACTTTTGCGGCAAAAAGTATTCTAACATTGATAACCTTGAAAGCGATGAACTCGTAACGGAAATCGTAATTCCGTTTACTAGAGGCAAGATGGATTACGACAAGTTCCGCGTGTGTAATGCAATTGATTTTGCGATAGTGAGTCTTGCTTCTGTCATTGATGCGGAAGATGGTGTTGTGAAGAATGCACGTTTCGTTTTTGGCGGAATTGCACCAATACCGGTTCGAGCAAGTGAAGTGGAAGAATTTGTTAAGAATAAGAAACTGACCGAAGCTGTTATATCTAAAGTCTCAGAGATTGCTGTTACAAATGTCTCTTGCATGGAAGAAAGCACATATAAGGTTCAGGAAATGCGCGCGTTAATATCAAGGGCATTACTTGCGGTGATGTGATGTTTCAAAGCGTCAGCAATAATAGCGATTTAAATACTTGGTAAGCAATAAAAGCACCTTTCAGGTTAATACCACCCCTGATTTCGAGTAACAAGGATTGCAGGAGCATAAAAACCAGCATGACCCGTTTTTTGTTACAACCTTCTCTTGTCATATGTGGTTTTCCGGTGTTTGACCAGATCGACAAGCCATAAGATTTTAAAAATCTTATGGCGGTTCTTCACCGAGATTTCGGGGACACGGAAGTAAGATGTTATGAAAAAGACCTGAAAATTTCAGGTCTTTTTACTTTTTCCATGCAGCTTTTTGTGGGCCAGTGAACGGTACTCACTATTTTTATTTGTTCATTCTTTGACATTGTTTACCCAGCTGATTGGCAAACTATTCAGGAATAGTAATCGAGATAGCATGAAATCAACAGATGAAATCGGGTTTCCGCATCATCAAGGGAGATACCAGTGATTTCCTCGATCCTGGAAATACGGTAGGCAAGGGTATTTTTATGAATAAATAACTGTTTAGCGGTCTCTGTATAATTTCTTTCATTAAATAAAAATAGCCAAAGTGTTTTTGATAGGTTTGAATTGTGGAGAGTATCATAGTTGTTCAACTTTCGAATGCCCGGATGTCGTAAATCGGCATGACTGGTAGAGCGTAAGAGATTGATACTATATTCGACGGCACAATCGTTACAGGATTGAATGTCACCGGGAATATTTGTACCATAGGTGATGGCAATTTCCGCCTGGCTGTAAGCATCTTTTAATTGATTGATATCCTGAAAGACAAAGCTTGAACCACATCGACTGGCAGCTTGCTTCAATAGGAACTGCAACTGTCTGATTAGAACATCATGGTTAATCAGCGTCAAATTTGAGATAAGAATAATACTTTCATCGTGATGAAGGAGAATGCACCCGGTTAGGGCAGCTTCCAGCTTTCGCAGCAAAGCCAGGCTCAGATCTCGGTTTTGATTACAGTCGATGATTTTAGAGACAAGTTTGTCATCATCAGGTTGCCAATTAATAGCCATCATTTTATGATTGATGGAATCAGGCATTTCGGTATCATCGAAAAGAATATCCACAAACATTTTCTGATAGGAGAAAATTTCATTAACTTCCTGACCGTAACGGGCGTAATCTTCTTCGATGATATCGCCAAGGATATCTAAAAACTGGATTCTTCCAGGTGTGATTAAATGTTTTATTTCGACCAAGATCAACCAACCGATGTGTTCATGGTCAAGAAAAAGATTACGGCTGATGGTCCGCTTTGGTAGGGTGGGATAATCCACCACATAAGCACGACTGGCAGCTTTTTTGATGCGATCATCATCGTTGAGCACTAAAATTCTATCCATGGGTATCATGTTTTCTGCTAATATTTTTTCGACTAATTCGATTTCTCTGTTTTGGGGAGTTTCGCAACAATGCCCTTTGAGTAAATAACCGGAATCGGTAACAAAAGTAAAATCATCTAAAATATGGCTGCTTTGATCAAGCAGAACCTGGACGGTGCACCCATCATGAATGGCACGCCTGATATGATCATGCCAATTCCAATAAAATTCAAAGGCATCTGAAATTTCGTTAAAGATCGCTTCAACATCACTCGTTTCCAGCAGAATCAGATCGTCACCACTGAAACAGCTTACCTGACTAGATGAAGCGGCCGCCATATTTTTTGAATGACCAACAAAAACACAGGATTCGTACCGGTGTTGTTCATCAGTAAGAAAACGAACCCGTTCCAGCACACAGGCTCCCTCTTTTATATGAATCTCCGGATTGTATTTCGTTAACCAGTCTGCCAATATCCACATACTAAGTTTCATCAATAATTCGATCCTTTCTACTACAATATATTTATGGTCATAGTACCTAACAACCAGTTAGGACCTTATCCATCTTGTTGCTTAAGCTGTTAGAATGTAAGAGCAATAGGTATATCGTCTGCCTTTCTTGGACTTCGCGTCCGTAAAAAAGACTGATAACCGGCTCCTCATTCGCAGCGTTCGTTTTATGCAGGTTGAACTGCTGTCCCACAGTACGTTCGTGTCACACCACAGTAGATTGAATAGGCAATGAGTCAAACTGGTATTTATCCATTGCAATAATTTTAAGGAGTGACAAATTTATGAACATGAACGCAGTAGGTATTGATGTTTCTAAGGGCAAAAGCATGATCGCTATTATCCGCCCGTATGGTGAGATTGTTTCTTTGCCTTTTGAGATTCGCCACACTTCCAATGAAATCAGTTCTCTCATCGCTCAGATCCAATCCATTGACGGCGAATCCCGCATCGTTATGGAGCACACGGGTCGTTATTATGAACCTCTGGCACGTGAGCTTTCTCAGGCAAATCTTTTTGTGAGTGCCATAAATCCTAAGCTTATTAAAGATTTCGGTGACACTTCTCTACGCAAAGTTAAATCTGATAAAGCAGATGCCATAAAAATAGCGCGTTATGCTCTTGACAGTTGGAATGATTTGAAACAGTATAGTCTTATGGATGAAATACGTAATCAGTTAAAAACAATGAACCGTCAGTTTGGTTTTTACATGAAGCACAAAACGGCTATGAAAAATAACTTTATCGCGATACTTGATCAAACCTATCCGGGTGTTAATACTTACTTCAACAGCCCTGCTCGTGATGATGGCAGCCAGAAATGGGTTGATTTCGCTACTGCATACTGGCATGTAGACTGTGTTCTTAAAATGTCTCTTCATGCTTTCACCGTCCATTATCAGAAATGGTGTAAGCGAAATAAGTACAACTTCAGTCAATTAAAAGCTGAAGAAATCTATGGAGCAGCAAAGGAACTTGTTCCTGTACTTCCTAAAGATCATTTGACCAAACTCATTGTCAAACAAGCGGTCGATCAATTAAACATTACTTCCAAAACTGTAGAATCACTTCGTACTCTGATGAATGAAACCGCATCCAAACTTCCAGAATACTCAATCGTCATGGGAATGAAAGGTGTTGGATCATCTCTTGGCCCTCAGTTAATTGCTGAAATCGGCGATGTTACACGGTTTACACATAAGGGTGCTCTTACTGCCTTTGCAGGCGTTGATCCAGGTGTTAACCAATCTGGAACCTATGAACAAAAAAGTGTCCATACTTCAAAAAGAGGTTCTTCGTCTTTGCGTAAAACGTTGTTTCAGGTCATGGATGCTCTTATCAAGACCAAGCCACAGGATGATGCTGTTTATCAGTTTCTCGATAAGAAACGTGCCCAAGGCAAGCCTTACTATGTTTACATGACCGCAGGCGCTAATAAGTTTCTGCGTATCTACTATGGACGAGTAAAAGAATACCTGCTATCTCTTTCATAACACTCACCACAAATATTCTTATCTTCAGACCAACGATAGTTGCTGGTCTTTTTGTCGTGCTTCATTATCTTGAATATAACTTTTTACAAAACTTTCAATTTCCTATTGACTTTTTATTTGCAGGCTTTTTTAAAACAGTTTTAAGCGCCGTTAATATTTATCGGGCTTGTATTTGTGTGTTTATCACAAATTGAATCATGAAGATTAAATTGTTTTTCAGTATAAATGAATAAAGCATTTTTGTAATCGTTTTGATATACTCGTATTATAGTTAAAGAGATTGAAAAAAGCAATGAATTACGAAAATAAAGGTATAACTATTATTTTTTCATTCTTTGGTTCAATCATACAAATCCAATATTACGAAAGCGAAGGAGTTTATTATGTTAACACCGAAACAAAATCTTCTTGAAGTATTGAATTGGGGAAACCCGGAATATGTACCGCTGACATTCGAAGCCATGAAAATTGTTGGCTTTCTTTCTAATGGACCAATTGAATCGCCAACTGACAAAGATGGGCTTGATCCTTTTGGCGTATTATGGCACGTTACCTCAGAAGGGTGTATTCCTGATTCGAGTAAATTTATATTAGAAGACATCACCGAGTGGAAAGAATATATCAAGTTTCCGGATACTGATGCAATTGATTTAAAACCATTTGCAGAGGCTGAGTTAAAGGATTTTGACTCAGAGCAGCAAATGCTGACTTATTATCATCCCAATGGTTTATTTGAAAGACTCAGTGCTTTCATGGGATTTGAAGAATGTCTGATTTCACTCGTTTCTGAACCGGAAGCCTGCATGGAGTTCTTCGAGGCGCTGGCCGATTATAAAATCGCCTGTATGAAAAAAATCCATGAAGCTTACAAACCTGATATTTATGTCTATCTTGATGACCTTGCCACGGCAAGAGGAACATTTATGTCCCCACAAACCTATCGCGACGTGATCAAACCAGCGCATAAACGAATCGTCGATGCCTGCAAAGAATTGGGGATGATTTTCTTCCAGCACACTTGCGGAAAATGTGAAGATCTGCTAGAAGATTATGTAGATATTGGCATTGGCGTTTGGAGTTCGGCTCAGATCATGAACGATTTGACCGGTATTCAGGAACGTTTTAATGGACGGATGGTGATTGAAGGCGGCTGGGATACAGTTGGAAAATGCAGTCAATTGGGATCATCTGCTGATGAAATTAGAGCGGAAACCCGTCGAGCCATCAATGAATATGGTCCTCGAAAAGGATTCATTCTTCAACCGACATTGTTGAATGAGCGCGGAAATTCACTGTTTGTTGGAGATGATCGATTAGCGGGTTTGTTTGAAGAATGGGCGATGAATTGTCGAATCTACTAAGAGTATTTTGACAGGTAGAAATAGTTGTCTATCAGAACTGTATGGAAAGTGAAATTGAGAGGAAATTAAAACAACATGATTATTATCGGAGAAAAAATTAATGGAGCCATTCCTTCAACTGGAAAAGCCATTGCAGAAAAAGACGTTGAATTTATTCGGAATCTAGCCATCAAACAAACAGAAGCTGGAGCTGACTTTATCGATGTTTGTGCATCCGTTGATGATGACATTGAACTGGCAACCATGAAGTGGCTGATTGACATTGTTCAGGAGGCTACGGAAGTCCCTATTGCGGTTGACAGTCCCAATATATATACCTGTTTGGAATCCATGAAGTTTTGCAATAAACCAGGTTTATTTAACTCAGTATCAATGGAAGGCAAAAAAATTGACGAAGCCTTTAAAGTGATTGCAGACACAAAATGGGAATGCGTTGCGCTGTTAAATAGTGACAAGGGGATTCCCAAAACTGCGAAAGACCGCCTGGAAGTTTTTGCAGATTTGATGAATAAATGTAAGGAATATAATATCGATCCGTCCAGAATGCACATTGATCCACTCATTGAAATGTTGTGCACCTCCGAGGATGGCATTAATATGGTCACGGAAGTCATTCGCGAAATTAAAAGAAGCTATCCAACCATCCATGTCACCGGTGCCGTGAGTAACATTTCCTTCAATCTGCCGGCCCGTCGGATTGCCAATCAGGCCTTTGCTGTGTTGGCTATGAATGCCGGAATGGATAGTTTCATCCTGGATCCGCTGAATAAGGATATGATGGGAATGCTTTTCGCAACGGAAGCGATGTCAGGTGAAGATGAATTCTGTATGGAATACATTGGCGCTTTCCGAGAAGGAAAATTTGTGAAATAAATGACCTCTGTTCGCATATATCACACAAATAAATCGAACAAGAGATGGACTGTTGACTACCGTTCTTCGGTCAAAAAAAAGAATTTAGAATAATTTACAAGGAGAAAAAAATGTCAAAAATTATAGAAGTAAAAGAAAAAGTAGAAGCTGGAAAAGCAAAGCTGGTACCGGGACTGGTACAGGAAGCTTTAAATGAAGGATGTTCAGCACCGGATATTCTTCAGGCGATGGTTGAAGCCATGGATGTAGTGGGCAACAAGTTTTCGAGCGGCGAAATATTTGTGCCTGAAATGCTGGTGTCGGCCCGAGCCATGTCAAAGGGTGTCGAAGTTCTAAAACCAATTTTAGCCTCGTCCGGCTCTGTTTCAAATGGTTTATGTATTATGGGAACAGTTGCTGGTGACCTGCACGATATTGGCAAGAATCTGGTAACCATCATGATCGAAAGTGCTGGATTTGATGTCATCGATCTGGGTGTTGATGTACCCATCACTAAATTTATTGAAACCATCAAAGAACATCCTGAGGTAAAAGTTCTGGCATTATCCGCCTTATTAACAACAACGATGCCATCACTTCGAGAAACAGTCAATGGCGTTCGAGAAAGCGGCTTAACTGGCTTTAAAATTCTTGTTGGTGGGGCGCCAATTACCCAGGCATTTGCCGATGAAATCGGTGCTGACGGTTATGCACCGGATGCTGGTAGCGCTGCTGTTAAAGCGAAAGAATTGATTGCATAAGAAAGAAATATAAGCATAAATTTAATAATAAAGACACTCTGATTATTTCAAAAGAGAGATTATTTTAACTACATCTGGCTATTATGATCGATCAACTGAACATTATGACAACACAGTATTTATTAAATGCTGTGTTGTCTTTTCGCGATTAAAGAGCATAATAGTTTTAAAAACAGAAAATGAAATTGACAGGTCATGATAAATACAATAGACGGGATCAGTTTCGAAAATTTTTGATAGGAATGGTTGATAATGTGAAAAAAAATATAAAAATTTTCTCAACGATGATGGTGACAATCTGCTTGCCAATTACTGTAATCTTCAGTATGTTCAGTGTTATCATGTTAACTCTGTCGAATGATAAAGGCAGCTTATTTTATGAAAATATATCCCTTCAGATCATCAGTGCTTTGCTAGGGTTGGCAGGAATCGTTTTCGTTTTTATCTTGACAGCACGTCGAATAAGTAAAAAAATAGAGATCATTGATGATCTGACAAGGGAAATGTTATTAAGAAATACAACGACATTTGCCTCTGACAGTAATATGCCTAAGCTTGATCAAATTATTGAGAATTGTACGAGACTAAAAGATCGTATCGACCTTTATCTTAATCAGGCGAGTTCATTAAGTGAAGGGCAAATTATATGTAATGAAAGTGATGAATTGAACCAGTTTGATCCGGAAAGTCCAATCATATCAATCGGTCTTTCACTTGCGTTGCTGCTCAACGAAATCAAACGAGTATCGGAAAGTATAGAAAAGGGGGATTATTCAGCAAAATGTTCAGAAGAACAACTGAGTCAAGATTTCAAAGAAATAATTATTAATATCAATCGTATTATTGATGCGCTCAAAGAAAAAATAGAATTTTATGAAGCAGTTTTTGATGTAATTCCATTCCCGATTCATGTGATGAATAATGACATGAAATGGTTATATATGAATAAAGGCCTTGAAGAAGCATTACATGAGGCTGGTTTCATCGCTGAGCGAGGGAAATACGTGGGGATGGATTGCTGCAACGCCAATAATCCGGTTTGTAATACTGATGAATGTGGAATACGCCAATCCGTTGAGAAAGGTATCAACGAAAGCACTTTTATGCTGGCGGGACAGTATGTAAAACTTCAAATATCTTATTTATTGGATAAATCTGGAAATCAAATCGGCTATGTCGAAGTATGTACCGATATTACTGACATTGTAAAGGTGAATGAGTACATCAGAGTAGAGGTTGATCGTTTTGAAAGAAACTTGCTACGTTTGGCGGAAGGTAACGTGGATTTTGATTTGAATATTGTTGAATCAGAAAAACATACGGAAAAAATTAATGGTCAATTTTTAAAGATCAAACAAAGCCTGATGCGAGTAAAAGAATCGATGGGCGGTCTTATTAGTGAAGTTTCAATGATAACATCATCGGCAATTGAAGGAAAACTGGAAGCTAGGGCAGATGAGACTAAATTCAATGGCGCATGGCAGGATTTGATTATCGGGATGAATAATATTCTCCGGGAAATCGAAATGCCGATCGTAGAAATTAAAAGAACAATAGATGAAATGTCACATGGGAATCTGAACGTCAGGGTTACCGGTATGTACAAAGGTGAGTTTGAACGCTTGAAAAATACTTTGAATTCGACATCCTGTTATTTGAACACCATCGTCAATGATATTTCAATGCGGCTCAAGCATTTAGCTGACGGAAATCTTGATATTGATCGAGCAGATGAATATCAGGGAGATTTTCTGGCAATATCTCATGCACTTAATACGATTGTTGAGTCCTTGAACAAGGTAATAATGGATATTCGAGATGGTGCAGAACAAGTCACTTCAGATTTGAGTCAGATATCAGTCAGCACTCAATCCCAGGCACAAGGGGTCACCGAACAAGCAAGTTCAATCGAGGAGCTCACGGCATCCATTTCAGAAATTGCGGATCAAACCAAACAAACTGCATTAAATGCAAACAATGCTAAAGAGGTGACTAAAGTGGTGATGGATAATGCTGAAAAAGGAAATAGACAGATGATTCAAATGCAGAAATCGATGACCGCAATCAATCAGTCCTCTGCGGGCATCTCTAAAATAATAAAAGTTATTGATGACATCGCTTTTCAAACAAATATTTTAGCCTTAAATGCTGCAGTTGAAGCAGCTCGAGCAGGACAACATGGGAGAGGTTTTGCAGTTGTGGCTGAAGAAGTTCGAACACTGGCTGCCAGAAGCTCTGAAGCAGCTAAACAAACGACTGTTTTAATTGAAGGTTCCATTACAAAAGCACAAGAAGGAACGAAAATTGCTGATGATACTGCGGTAGCTTTAAATGATATTGTTGGTGGCATTGAGAAAGTCACTGTTTTGGTAAGTAATATAGCTAATGCAACTAATGAGCAGGCAACGGCTATTTCACAGTTCAATACGGGTATTGATCAGGTCGCTCAGGTTATTCAGCAGAATTCGGCAACAGCCGAGGAAAGTGCTGCAGCAAGCCAGGAGTTATTTGGTCAGGCTGAACGTCTTAAGCAGAGTATTAGTCAGTTTGAATTAAGATAATAAATGTTGAATTTATTGAAACAAAGCATGGATAACTAGAAACGGAAAAGATGACTATAGAAATGTATAAAAGTTCAGAAAGCTGGTGTTTATAGAAATGGTAATGGTTCAACTATATGTTACATCGATATCAAAGCTTTCTTTTGATAACTGGTTCAGACTGTCGTCTGAAGAGGTTGTCGTTCGAGGTGAGAATAACTTTAAGAATACAATCAAACAATATCAAAAATTTACCCAGCTAATTCTGTAGAAACTGGCTGTTGATCAAACTGTAAAAAAACTGAGTTTAAATGATGATTTAAACTCAGTTTTTTTAAATATTATAATTAACAATTGACTTGAGAATAAAATCCCGGGTGTTTTCCATAATAAATGATTTTGAAAAGGATTGAGTAACTGGTGAAGAAGAAAAAAATGCGGCGTGATCACCGTACGAAATAATCCCACCATTAATTAATCGAGAAAGAACAATGATTTTTTCGATTGGGAAAGATTTGTAATAATGTGATAATAAAAAAGTCAGGTTATTTTCAGCTTTTCCAAAAATGATCCGAGTCAACGGAAGATCATCAGAGTCATACAGTTGTTCACTTGAAAGAAGTAAAAAAATGTCACACTTAGTCTCGTCAAAGGCAATCTCCAATTGTAAATCAACGAATTCACAAATTAATTGCCAAATTATATCGTTGGCAATTTCAGTTTCCGATCTTAAAGCATCTATTTTTTGCGTGAAATCATAATATTTTGATTTGATTTGATTTGCGACATATTCAATCACACTTTTATAAAAGTTTTTCTTGTTTTTGAAATGAAAGTGCATGGTTGCGATATTCAAATTTGTAGTTTCGGCAATCATCCTGGTGGAAGTACCCTTATAGCCATATCGTGCAAAAAGAAAAACTCCAGCATTCAGCAGTTTTTCTCGTGAGCTTTGTTCTTCACTGAGTTCAAATTGTTCCATTTAAAAATCCTTAAAATTTTATTTTATAATTGTATCTTTGGTTAGAGTATCAAAAAATTGTTCCTGATCTCGCACAAATTTCGATGTATATTTATTCACTTTCAAAACCGATCAGGTAATGTAAGTGCTGTTTCTTGTTGATTTAAATGACATCAGTATGTATCAGCCACTGCGTTTGTTTCGGCCTCTAGCTTAACTAAAATCATACCTTAGTTGGTGAAACTTCTTATTAATGGTAGAAAATATTTGATGGCTATCCAATTGTATCATTTATTAAAAAAAAGTGCTATGCCTTATTTTCAAGAAACTTTGGCTATGAGAAATTCAAAGTTTTTATAAATATGGCTTGACAAATTTTAATCAAATGATTAAAATTCAATTAATCAAACGATTGATTAATTGAATTGATGAAAGGAGGAACTGAATGAATGCTAAAGTTGTAAACGATTTCGAGTGCTCTTTTTCCGTTGGCACAAAATTCGGATAGGTTTCTGGTTGAAAGGTTTATAAGGAGTTTGCAGTAAAGGAACGAATAAAAAATCGTACCTGTTCATTTTGCAGCGAATTTTAAATTTTATAGTATTTTTTTAAATATATTGAACTTCGAAAAAGATGGAGCAAAAGATAATACCGACAACCACTTAATCTGTTGGTAGAAATTAGCTCTAGAATTATCGAGGAAACTAATAATTTATAAGGGGGATAAGTATTTGGAAACCAAAACTGTAACTATTTCAGTAAATGGTCGTGAATATACCTTTGGAGTAGGTAATAATTTTGGTGATATTCAGCCAAATGAAAGTTTACTCAGTACACTTCGCGACAGACTCGGTCTCACCGGTGCAAAGAGTGCTTGTGAAGAAGGCGCTTGCGGCGCGTGCACGGTCATTATGAATGGCAAAGCGGTATCATCATGTATGCAATTGACCGTAGGATGTAATGGTAAAAGCATTACGACGATAGAAGGATTAACTGACCCGAAAACGGGAGAACTCCATCCTGTGCAGAAAGCGTTTATTGATTATTATGCTTTTCAGTGCGGTTATTGCACGCCGGGAATTATCATGACCACAAAGGCATTGCTTGATGAAAAGCCGAATCCCACGCGAAAAGAAGTGGAAGAAGCGCTTTCGGGAAATCACTGTCGTTGTATCAGTCAGTATCATGTTATGGATGCTGTCATGTCAGTCGCTGAAAAGGGGGTGAATTAATTGTCAAAAAAAGAATATCGTTATGTAGGTAAAAATACACCTAGAAAAGATGCCAGAGGGATCGTGACTGGATCGGCAGAGTTTATTGATGATCATAAATTTAATAATATGTTACATGCATGTTCCTTAAAAAGCCCTCATGCTCATGCGAGAATACTGAGCATTGATACGTCAGATGCAGAGAAATTGCCGGGAGTTCATGCTGTTATAACGCATAAAAACATTCCTGAACATTGTCGTGACTGGAAAATTGGCATGCCAGGGTTTAGAGGCATATTGGATGAGACGGTCGCATTTGTCGGTGATGGCGTGGCACTTGTCGCGGCAGAAACTAAAGAGATCGCTGAAGCAGCTTGTGAATTGATCAAGGTCGAATATGAAGTGCTGCCTGCTCTGCTAACAATGGAGGAAGCGCTTGATCCTTCATCTGTGAAGATTTATCCCCAACTTAAACCACACAATGAGATACCCAAAGATATCGAGTTTGCCGGAGAACAATTCATGTGTGACTTGTACCGTGGGGATGTCGAAAAAGCTTTTGAGGAATCTGTGTATATCGTCGAAGACGAGGCTGAGTACAATAGCTTGCCATCGCCTATGGCTGCCGAACCTCCAGGAGTCGTTGTTAACTGTGATGAAAATAATCACTTTGAAGTATGGGCTACGTCTCAAGGCGGCTACTACTTGCGAATGATGTGTGGTTTTAGAATGCCTAACGTGGATATGGATGTATATACGCTTAATACAGGTGGATCTTTCGGTAATAAGCAGTCGCTTCAATCAACAGTGTCTTATGCAATGTTGTTGGCTAACGTTACACACCGTCCGGTCAAACTGTTTCTGACGAAAGCAGAGCAACTGCTTGTACATGATTTGCGTCTTGGTAATAAGATAAAGGTAAAGGTTGGCTTGGATAAAGACGGTTTCGTCAATGCAGTAAAAGGACAATGGCTTGTAGATTCCGGTGCATGGTCGGACGTTCATCATGTCCAGCTTGGTGTTGGATTAGGAGAAATGCAGCTTGCATTATGCAAGTGCAAGAATTGGGATATGACTTCACACGTTGTCGTCACCAACCATGATCCCACTGGTTGTGTTCGCGGTTTCGGCGGTCAGGAGTTAAAAGCAGCTTTGCTGCCGACGGTTAACAAGCTCGCCGAAAAGGCAAATATAAATCCACTTGATTTTTACAGTAAGAACTTTTGCTCGTCTGGCGATGAATATGTATGGCGTGACCGCCACCTCTGGACTGCGTTTGAAACAGAGTATGAACTGGCAATGAGAACTGCTGCCAAAAAATTTAACTGGGACGAAAAATGGAAGGGTTGGAACGTACCAACGCGCGTCGAAGGGAATAAAGTCTACGGTGTAGGTCTTGCTGTTCATGGCAATGCAGATGTCGGCGAGGACAACTCCGAGGCATATGTGCGTTTAGATGGTACAGGGCACGCTGTCCTGCATTGTGCAATAACCGAATCAGGAATGGGACAACGTAACAATAGTGCTAAAATGGTTGCTGAAGTCCTGAATATTCCGTTTGAAAACGTAAAAATTACCCCGGGAAATACTGCGGTCAATCCATGGGAGTTTGGGCTCGCTGGTTCACGTGGAACACTTACTACAGCAACCGCGTGCGTAAGAGCGGCTGAAGATGCGCGCAGACAGCTCCTTGAGCTGATGTCAGATGTGTTGAAGTTCCCTGCGGAGGAACTTGATACAAAAGATGGCATGGTATTTGTAAAGGATAACCCTGAAATTAACTGTCCATGGATTGCAGCTATGCAACCGTTTGGGACTGACATAACCGGGCATGGTCAATGGACCGCCGCGTATTCACATCCGAACTTCTGTTCACTGTTTGTCGAAGTTGAAGTTGATTTAGAAACCGGTGTTGTCAAGCTGGTAGACCTGACTGGTGGTACGGACGTAGGTCAGATAATAGACCCCAAGACCCTGGAAATGCAATTTCAAGGTGGTTTCGGCTCGGCTGGAACGGATACGGCAATCAATGAAGAACATATCATCGACTACAATACCGGGTGTATTGTCACACATAATATGATCGATTATAAATGGCGTACTTTCAACGATTTTCCGCCATTTGAACAAGTCATTCTGGAAGGGCAACCGGACATCTCCAAATTCAGGGCTGTAGGCTTTGGCGAGATTGCTGGTTCTCCAGGACCGAGTGCGATAATGATGGCGATTTCCAACGCTATTGGTAAACACTTCTGTCAGTATCCAGCGACACCAGATACTGTACTGAAGGCACTTGGAAAGTGCTAATGAGGAGGAGATTATTATGAAGAATTTTAAGCATATAACAGCAGAAAGCTTTGAAGAGGCAGCAAATGCCCTTAAAAGTATGCCAAACAGCAAAGTAATCGCCGGAGGCAGTGATCTCATTGGAGTGATGAAGGAGGCTCTTTTGCCAAAGGGTCCAGAAGTTTTGATTGACATTAAGTCGATACCAGAGGCTTCAGAAATAAAGCAGGAAGGCGATGTGATCAAAATTGGCGCCTTAAGTACGCTCACTGATATTGCAGAATCGAAGCTTGTCCTTGAAAAAGCACCGATGGTGGCAGAAGCTGCGTATTCAGTCGCGTCACCGATAATCCGTAATTTTGCAACGATCGGCGGAAATCTGTGTCAGGATGTTCGTTGCTGGTTTTATCGTTATCCAAACAGTTGCGGAGGAAGACTTGATTGTTCGCGTAAAGGTGGGGATATATGTTATGCAATACAGGGTCAAAACCGCTATCATTCAATCTTCGGAGGAATGAAGGCGCATAAGTCACCATGTACCGGTGAATGCCCAGCCGGCACGGATATTCCTGCTTATATGGAACAAATCAGAAAAGGAAATACCGCCGGAGCGGCCCAGATCATTATGGAAGTCAATCCCATGCCGGCTATCACCAGCCGTGTCTGTGCTCATTTCTGTCAGGATGGCTGTAACAGAGGCTGTCAGGATGAAGATGTCGCCATTGCCAATGTTGAACGATATGTGGGGGATTATATTCTGGAGAACAGTGATTTATACTTTAAAGCACCAGCGCTTTCAACCGGAAAATCTGTAGCCATTATCGGCGGCGGTCCGTCCGGATTATCGGCAGCCTATTATCTGCGCCGGGCTGGCAATGAAGTTACCATTTATGATACCAAAAAAGAAGCCGGCGGCATGCTGATGTATGCCATTCCAGCCTACCGACTGCCTAAAGACATTGTCAGAAAATTTGTCAGTAGTCTGGAAAAAATGGGGATCAATATTATCACTAATACAACCATTGGCAAAGATATTCAAGTCTCAAAAATAGAAGAAAAATATGACAGCGTCTTTTATGCCACTGGTGCATGGAAACGTCCGGTTATTGGAATCGCCGGAGAAGAACTCACCGAGTTCGGTTTGGATTTCCTGATCCAGGTTAATGAATGGATGAAGGGTAAGGTCGGTTCGGAAGTGCTGGTAACCGGTGGCGGAAATGTCGCCATGGACGTTGCCATCACTGCCAAGCGTCTGGGTGCTAAAAAAGTCACCATGGCATGCCTGGAATGTGAAAGCGATATGCCAGCCAGCCGGGAAGAAATTGAACGGGCCAAAGAAGAGGGCGTCATTATTATGCCATCCTGGGGTCTGAGTAAAGTCATTGAAGAAAATGGTGTCGTTAAAGGGATGGAACTCAAGCGATGTACCTCTCTACGGAATGAAAAAGGTGCCTTTAGTCCCCAATACGACCTTTGTGAAACCCAGGTGGTCAATGCCGAGAACATTTTAATGGCAGTAGGTCAACAGGTTGATTTATCCTTCCTGGATGAAAAGTATCAGGTACAGTTAAATCAACGCGGTTTAATCGATGTTTCCGAAGAAACACAAATGACCTCACGGGAAGGTGTTTTTGCTGGCGGGGATGCAACAACCGGTCCGGCGACTGTGATTAAAGGGATCGCCAACGGACATAAAGCTGCCAATGGGATGAATAAATACCTTGGCGTTGTGGAAGACCATATCTGTCGCAGTATGAGCTCTGAAGACGAAGGGTTTATCACCTTTGATCCGGAAGGGATAAAAGTAAAAACTGCTGCTAAATTAAAAGAAATTCCCGCAGAACAACGCAGCATTGACAAAGAAGATGCCCTTAGCCTAGCTGTGGAGGAAGCTTTAAAAGAAGCAAGTCGTTGTATGAACTGCGGGTGTTATGCGATTAATCCGTCTGATCTCGCTCCAGTTTTAATAGCTCTTGATGCTGTAATTGTGACGAATCAACGTCAAATTCCAGCAGAAAAGTTCCTGTGTGGAACGCTTAAAACTGGCGACGCCCTTAACAAGGGTGAAATCGTGACGCGTATTGATATACCGGTTATCAAAGAAGCAGAAATGCACTATGATAAGTTCCGTCTGCGTGATGCGATTGATTTTGCAATCGTTAGTCTCGCATCCGTATACGCTGTCGATAATGGCAAGATTACCAATGCCAACATTGTTCTTGGTGGAGTAGCTCCAGTACCGATGCGAATGAGAGAAGTAGAAGGTTTCCTGGTAGGTAAATCTATTAACGAGGAGATCGCTGAAAAAGCGGCAAAAATTTCAGTCGAAAACGCTGTTGCGATGGAACACAACCGCTTCAAAGTAAATGAAGTGGTAGCAATGGTCAAAAAGTCTGTGATGCGTCTCGCTTAATCCGTCTGACAAAAGGTAAATAACAAGGAAGTCGGGTCTCCAGCCCGCCTTCCTTTTTTGGGCTGTGCCCTGTAGGGGCGCAATCTAATAGGTCGAAAGTCCTGAGCATGGGTTGGTCGTATCAAGTGGATCGTTTTGGGCTAAGAGCGCTACTAAAGGGGAAGGCTGTTTAATTGGTCAAGAAGTAAACGAAGAAGTCGCATAAACCGCTCCTGAATTGGCAGCCGAAAATGCGATTATTATCGAAAAGAATGAGGACAAGGTTATAGAATTTAAAGCGATGTGACGAGGAGGTCGTAACTAATGAAAGCCGCCATATTTGGAGCCGGACAAGGTGGCAATGCCCTGATTAATCTGATTGCAGGTGATTATGAACTCGTTGCCTGCTTTGATAATAATCCTGAAAAATGGGGATCAATTTTTTCGGGATTATCAGTTCAGTCACCAGAGCAATTGCTTAAAATTGAGCCAGAAATAATTTGGACAGGAACACTGAATGGGGATGCGGCAGATGAAATTGAAAAACAGCTCCGCGGACTCGGATTTAAGGGGCGCATTAAACATGCCAGTGATTTGAAAAATAAATATAATATTCGACTGGCAGAACTCCGATTAATGGCAAAAACAATCGAATCTAGAAAGATTGTTGGAGCAATTGCCGAATTGGGCGTCTATCAGGGGGACTTTGCCCGGGAACTCAATCGCAATTTTCCGGAACGAAAGCTTTATCTCTTTGACACTTTTGAAGGTTTCCAGGCGGAAGATATTGCTAAAGAAAAAGGATTGTCCAAAGCAGGGAATGGCGATTTTTCAGAAACCAGTGAAGCATTCATCCGGGATACGTTGCCCTATCCGAATCAAGTGGTGATCTTAAAAGGGCGATTTCCTGAAACCATCCCCAAAGAAGACCTAAAGTATGCATTGGTGAGTCTGGATGCCGATTTATATGAACCAATACGGCAGGGGTTAACCTATTTTTATCCTCGGCTCAGTTCAGGAGGTGCTCTGTTAATCCATGATTATAACAGTTGGCAATTTCCGGGGGTAAAAAAAGCAGTTGACGAATATTGTAAAGCACAAAACATTTTTTTGATTCCAATCTGTGATTTTCATGGGACAGCTATTTTAATGAAACCATAAAAGCAGTCAGGATGAACATCACGGCGATAGCATAGAGAAGAACCGATAAAAATAGAAGGAAGCGGTTTTGCGAATACAAATATTTACATAATATGGAGAAAACAATGAGATTAATTGAAACAACAAATGCAGTAGGGCATGTACTCTGTCAGGATATCACCCAGATCATCGTGGGGGTGACTAAAGACGCGGTGTTCAGAAAAGGCCATACTATCAGAGCAGAAGATATACCCGTCTTACTTTCTGTGGGAAAAGAAAATCTTTATGTCTGGGAAAAAGAAGATGGGATGCTTCACGAAAATGAGGCGGCTGAGATTTTATATGATTTATGTCGGGGCGAAAACATGAGGCCCTCAGAAATAAAAGAAGGAAAAATTGAACTCATTGCCACTTGTGATGGTGTACTTAAAATTGATACGGACAAAATGAATCGGATTAATGCCCTTGGTGAGATGATGATTGCCAGCCGGCATGGAAATTTTCCTGTTAAGGTCGGGGATCTGCTGGCAGGAACCCGGGTGATTCCACTGGTGATTGCCGAAAGCAAAATGAACCGCGCTAAAGAAGTATGTGGGGAAGGTTCGATTTTTCAGATCAGACAATACGTGCATAAAAAAGTGGGGATTGTCACTACCGGTAGTGAAGTCTTCCAGGGACGAATCGAAGATACATTTACCCCAGTGATCAAAGAAAAATTATCAGAATATGATGTGGAAATCATCGGACATCTTATTTCAAACGATAACCACGAAATGATCACCCAATCGATTATGACATTGCTGGAACAGGGTGCCGAGATGATTATCTGCACCGGGGGCATGAGTGTTGATCCCGATGACCGAACCCCGTTAGCCATAAAAAATACCGGCGCAAAAATGATTACCTATGGTGCCCCGGTGCTTCCCGGAGCGATGTTTTTACTGGCCTACTACAAAGGCAATATCCCCATTGTGGGTCTACCCGGATGCGTGATGTATGCCAAACGAACTATCTTTGATTTGGTATTGCCGCGGATCATGACCGATGAACGCTTACGGATTGGTGATTTTACAGCACTGGGACAAGGCGGGCTCTGTCTTTCCTGTGATGTATGTAGCTTCCCAAATTGTGGGTTTGGAAAAAGCATTTAGTGGGTTTAAGTGCAATGATGATTGTTAAGGAGATTACGAATTGAGTAGTTTTTATGATCAAATCAGTACCATTAATACAAATGATAAAAGTATTGTGGCAACGGTGGTGGAAGGCGATTATCTCGGAGAAAAAGCACTCTTTTCTAAAGGTAAAATTGTATTTCAGTCGGACGCAAAGGAATTTCTCCACATTCATAGTAAAATCATTCTAAAAATCACACAAACCGGAATTATCACCATTGAAGGCAATCGGATATTCTGCGAAATACTGGGTGCTGAAAAAAAGCTAGTGATTTGCGGTGGGGGACATGTTTCTATCCCCATTATAAAATTGGGTCGAATGGCAGATTTTTCAGTAACTGTGATTGAAGATCGTTTTTCATTTGCCAACAATGCTTCATTGGCTGGGGCAAACCAGGTAATCTGTGAACCCTTTGAACAGGCACTTAAAAAGATAAAAGGGGACAAACATACTTTTTTTGTTATTGTGGAGTATTATCATAAAAGTGCAGTCCCAAATTGCAAGGAAATGAGGTAAAATAAAAATAAAAAGGACTGACTAGTG
>NZ_JAXQGA010000019.1:0-70990 GCF_034438075.1 Acetobacterium sp. K1/6
TGAGCCATTAACCATCAATACTAAGGTGGGTCAAATTTAAACGAAAAAGTGGGTCAATTTTACTTGACAATCAACATAGTTTAACGACCAGATAAAAGCCATCGGTTTATTAATTACCACTAATCGAACAGTTTATCGTCGACATCGTTTCCCTCGGCCAAGTTTAACAAGGACACATAAATGTTAACCACAATCTGAAACAGTTCCGGCGGGATTTCCTGCCCCATTTGAAGCTTGGATAGCAGGGTGGCGGCGGAGTCATCGTGATAGATCGGGATGCCGTTTTCTTCAGCGACGCTTAAGATGTTTTGGGCGACAAAACCAGTTCCGGCGGCAACGATGACGGGAGAGCTATTTTTATCAGGATCATAGCGCAGTGCGGTAACTTTTAAAGGTTGTTCCCTGGTTTCTGCTTCTGGAGTTGCGTTGTTTGTTTGGCCGTCCTGGATAGGGATGTTTTTTTTTGGTGCTTTTTTAGCCTTAGATGGTGACATCGAGACCTACCTTTCTAAAAGCCAGCTTTGGAAAACGTTGCAGGATGGTCTGGCTTTGTAAATATTCGCCCACCCCATAGCTGGCAAGGGAATAGCCCTGCTCCTCGACGATGGATTTTAGCTGCTCCCGGGTCGCTTTTAATGTTTCAACCAATGGACCGGGAGACTTAATATTTAAGGTAATATTTTTATCCCGGGCCAGTAGCTCGACCTCAAAATTACCGTACCGGTCCGACTGAATGGTAAAGAAAATATCGGTTGCATTGTCAGAGTCCCCTTTTTCGCCCTTTTTAGCGGCGGGATCTTTGTCAACAAAAAATTCACCATAGGAATTTTCATCTAAAAAACGCAGCGGAATTAAAAAGTGCATAATCGTAAAGATGGGGCTTTCGTTACGTACCAGGGTTTCTAGCAGGTTTTGCGCGGAATTGATAATTTTTGACGAGTTTTTTTCGTCCAGTGCCTGTTCGAGCAGTTGGGCCAAAGCGACCTTCTCACCATCACCCGGGTTTTTAGACGAAGATTCCAGACGATCAGACAGAATTTCGGCTTCTTTAGCATGGCGGAAAAGTTGGTTTTTCATTTCCACAATATCGCTGTCGGTTAAGTTGGACAGGGGTTTTAAGGCCTGGGAAAAGCGCAAGACCGCTGCTTCGAGTTGTTCAGGGTTACCTTTATCAAATCGGACAATGTGATCAATAATCGTCGCTACCGATTGATAGGTTTTATCGCTGTAAGCCTGGGACTGCAAAATCTGACGCAGTACCGGGATGGTATCGTTTTTTAGCAGTTGTTGAATTTCCTGATAGTTGAGATTTTTTGAGTTCAACAGGGTTTCGATACGGGATAAACGCTGTTCTAATTGATCACCCGGCTTACCGTTTTGGGCGGCTTTTAAATTAATAAGATTTTGAAGTTCCTGGTTTGGTTGTTCTTTTCCGTTTGACTTAGTTAAAACAAGTTCCAATTTAAGTAGTTGTTGTTCAAGCAAGGCCCGCTCTTTAGAGGGAAGTGTCATCAGCAAACGGCTGGTCTCTAAAAAAATACCGTTGAGGGTCTGGTTTCGGTTTACGTGGGCATCGTAGTGCCTGAGAATGGAAACAATGGCCTCTTTTAACTGGGGATACCCGTCCAATTTAGCCAATGATCGAAGACTGTCAAAAAAAGAGCCCTTAAAGATGGAGTCGGTTTTGTCTCGGAGTAGAAGTTCGCTCAAAAGATCCTGAGTGTTGATAAAAAGACCATCTAACAATTCTTTCGGCAAGGCTCCTGCGGATGACTCGAAAAGCTCGGAGATCAACACAAGCTTGCGCAGGGCATCAGCTTCTGCAGTCGTGCTGTTCATCAGGGGTTTTAGAATTTCCTTTTGCAAATTCTGAAACAGGGTTTCCCGGAAGCTCTCTTTGTCATAGTTTTCTGAAACAGGTTTTATTTTACTGCCGTTATCGGTGCCGTTAATACTAAAAACTGAATCACTGGGAGTATGTTTACTTGGGATATCATTAACTTTTGGAGTGGAGACAGTCGAGGTGATTTTGATACTATCCAACTGAGAGCTCCTTTCTATATCTTACTTTAGTTAGTTTAGATTATACTGTATTCGCAATAGATAATCAATCATTTAAGAATTGATTTAATAAGTTGGTGAAGATTGTTAAAGAAGTCTCTAGTTTTTAATAAAAACCTAAGGAATCTCGGATTTTTGCCGATATTATATTAATGGACACCATGCAAACAAACGAAGTTAAAGATTGTAACAGAGAAATTACATCAATTCAGGTTGATAAACTTCGTGGAATTGGGGTATATCTACAAGGAATTAAAAAATAAAGTGCATTTAGGACAAAAAGCCGATATAATAAATTAAGGTAAAAATTTCATGTATATAAAGGATGGACAAAATGAGTAATTATGATTCTGGAAATGATTCCATTTTAGAGATGTATATTTTTGAATCGGAAACACTGCTTGATCAATTAGAGGAAATTTTTCTTCAATCTGAAGACAATGCGGAATTAACCCCGGATGACATTAATGAAATCTTCCGGATTATGCATACCATCAAGGGTTCTTCAGCAATGATGGAGTTTGACATGTTGGCACATTCCTCTCATAAATTGGAGGACCTGTTTTTCGTTATTCGGGAAAACGGCATAAAGCAGGAGGATTTTGGGGATTTAATGGACCTGGTCCTTAATTTTTCCACTTTTCTCAAAGGCGAAGTTGAGAAGATCAAGAACAACGAAACCCTGCTGGATGAAAACGACGAACTAATTGTCGAAACGGATGCTTTCTTAAACCGAATTAAGGGTTTATCGCAGGATGTGCCAGTAAAAGAGCAGGAAGAAATCATTGACAGCCCGTTGGATGATGCCAAAACAGAAATTCAAGAAACAGCAGAACACGATGATTTGTTTGGGGATCTGCGTTTTGACACGGTTAGCGATGAAAAAACAGAAGATGATGAGGATGAAGCGGATGAAGCGGACATGGTTGAGATGGCTGACAAACCAAACACTTACTGTCTTCACACCCGATTTAACGAAGATTCTCAAATGGAAAATATCCGCGCATTTATGCTGGTTAACAAACTGGAATCGATTGGGAAGATCACAAAAACAATTCCGGAACAGCTCAATAATAATCCGGAAGCGGCGGGGATTATCCTAAAAAATGGATTTTTCTGTCATCTAGAAACAAATGCCGATAAGGAAACGGTTGAAAACATTGCGCTAAGTATCTTATCTGTGAAACGAATCGATTTTGTTGATTGTTTCCAGGAAGAAGAAATCACACCTGAAATCAAGACCAAACCCGATGTTGTACCAGTGGGGAAAAAGACCCCTGAAAAGGTTAATGATCCCAATAAGCAAAAAACTAATGTTCAGAATTTAATCAGCGTTGACTTAAATAAACTAGATACTCTAATGAACTTAATTGGCGAGATTGTTATCACGGAATCGATGGTTTTTGGCAGCGTTGGCATGGAAGGAAAGCGGGATGAAAGTTTCGAAAAAGCGTCAACCCAACTGCAAAAATTAACCGATGAACTACAGGATATTGTGATGTCCATTCGGATGATTCCCATCGCCGGTACCTTTAAAAAAATGCAACGAATTGTCAGAGATGTTGGTAAAAAGCTAAAAAAAGAAGTGGAATTCATCACCATGGGTGAAAGTACCGAGGTAGATAAAACGATCATCGATGGGATTGCTGATCCGCTGATGCATCTGGTTCGAAATGCCATGGACCATGGCCTTGAAAATGCACCAGAACGAATTGCTGCAGGAAAAAACCCGGTCGGCAAGGTGATTTTATCAGCCCAGAATGTTGGGGGAGATATTATTATTTCTGTCAGTGATGATGGAAAGGGGCTGGATCCGGTCGGAATTCTGGAAAAAGCTAAAGAGAAAAAATTGCTGGTGAAGCCGGAAGAAGAGTATTCAGAAAAAGAAATTCTCAATTTAATAATGGCGCCCGGTTTCTCGACCAAAGAAACGGTAACGGAGTTTTCCGGTCGTGGGGTTGGTATGGACGTTGTTAAGAAGAATATTGAAAAGGTGGGTGGATCTATTTCAATTGAAAGTGAAAAAGGTTCTGGTACCAACATTTTCTTAAAAATTCCATTGACCCTATCCATTATTTCCGGAATGGAAGTGCTAGTCGGTGAGGATATTTACGAAATTCCCATCAGCAATATTCGAGAGACCTTTAAGATCACGGCCAACCAGCTCATTAAAGATCCCGACAACAACGAAATGGTTATGATTCGTGGGGTATGCTATCCACTGATTCGGCTACATGATATTTTTGAAGATAGAAAGTGTGAAACCCATATTGAAGATGGCATCTTAATGCTGGTGGATTCCGGAGATACATTTGCCTGCCTGTTTATGGATGATCTGATCAAGAAACACCAGATTGTTGTAAAACCGATTCCAAAATATTTAAACCATTATTCAATTAAAAATTCAGGAATTGCCGGTTGTACAATTTTAGGAAACGGTAGTATCAGTCTGATTGTTGATATCCCGGCGATTTTAGATCACTACTAGATCCCCCGCTTGGTTTGATTTTAAAGATAAATTATGAGGTAAGAAAATGATAAAACTGAAGGAAGACGAGTTCCAGGCCATCACACGCTATATGCATTCCAATTATGGTGTCGATTTACACAAAAAAAGACACCTGATTGAAGGGCGCTTAAGTCATTATGTTTCTCAATTGGGTTATGACAACTATATGGATTATTTTGAGTATGTAAAAAACGATAAAAAGAATGATGAAATCAGTGTACTCATCAATAAACTGACCACGAATCATACCTATTTTTTACGGGAAAGCGAACATTTTGATTTTTATAAACAACAGGTTCTTCCTTGGGTGGACGAAACAACCAAAACCAAAGACTTGCGGGTATGGAGCGCCGGCTGCTCATCAGGACAGGAACCCTATACCCTGGCCATGATTACCCGAGATTATTTAGGTAATAAGATAAGTTCCTGGGAGAGTACCATTCTGGCTTCAGATATCTCGGACAAGGTATTAATGACCGCTAAATCGGGGGTATATTCCAAGGAAGAGCTCTCCAAGATTCCGATGGAATGGAAACGGAAATATTTTAGGGATTATGATGAAGCGTATCTATCAGTGACAGAACCAATCAGAAAAGGGGTGGCTTACCGTAATTTCAATTTGCTTTCCCGCTTCCAATTTAAAAAGCCCTTTCACGCCATCTTTTGTCGAAATGTAATGATTTATTTTGACAAACCCACCAAAAACGAGATTGTGCAAAAATTTTATGATTCGTTACTTCCGGGAGGGTACTTTTTCATTGGACAAAGTGAATCCCTGGCTTCGGTTGATCATTCTTTTAAATATGTTAAACCATCTATTTATCAGAAAGAAGGCTAAAGTTTTCTGAGTAAATGACGATAATTGTTATAAGAAACAATAGTCAAAGTGACTTGGAATAGCGATAGTTTTAAACAAATTAGTTTGGAGGGATTTAAAATGGCATCAGTTAATTCATCAACCAGTACGAACTCGTCACTGTTAGCTAAAACCGGAATGGGTGGCTTGGTATCGGGTTTGGATACAGATTCTTTAGTTGAGAGTTTAACGAGCGCAAGTCGTTCAAGAATAGCGAAACAACAGCAAAGTGTTCAAAAACTGGAATGGAAACAAACCAGTTATCGGAATGTGTCTAAAACGCTTAAAGAATTCCAGAGTAAATACCTGGATGTGCTGTCAAAAACGAATTTTAGAAGTGCATCCTTATTTAATACCATAAAAGCATCGACGACGTCGACAAAAATTTCAGTTTCTGCTACTAGTGCTGCTGCAGCAGGGAACATTGAGATTACAAATGTTACCCAGTTGGCGACAAACCAGACCATCACAGGGGTTTCGGGTGCTTCCGCCGCACTAACCGGAGGGACGGCTTACGATGCCAGTTTACTGGATGATATTTCGCCGACAACCAGTAAATCATTTTTATTAAAAATGGACGGTAGCGTACGTACCATTACGCTGGATCAGGCGTTTAAAGAGAGCGTGGGAACGGATGGTTTTGAAACAGCACTTCAAAACAAGATTAACACTGCTTTCGGAGAAAAAAGTGCCGGTGTACCAGTTGTTGATGTTACTTTGGTAGGGGGTAAAATAGGTTTTTCTGCATCCGGTTCTCAGTTGACAGTCAGTGCCTTGAATTCAGATACTGGAACACTTACTAAGTTAGGCTTCACCGATGGGCAAACCGATCGATTAAGTACAAGTAAGGCATTATCGGAGTTACCATTACTAAAAGATACGCAGCCAGTTGATGGGGAATATAAATTTTCAATTAACAGAACTAACTTCTCATTTAAAACAACAGATTCTTTGTCAAGTGTTATCAATAAGGTAAATACCAGTGATGCCGGAGTAACCATGTCTTACTCTACGATTACGGATAAATTTACATTAACAGCTACAGAAAGTGGTGCTGGTGATAATATCGTCGTTAAAGAAACGACAGGTACCTTGATGAATGCCTTTGGTTTGGCAGATCTTTCAACCGAAGTGGCGGGCACAAGTGCTACATCTGAGGCTGGGAAAAATGCGATTTTGGAAGTTAATGGACAATCCATTGTACGGACTTCTAATTCCATTGAAGTGAATGGTGTCAAAATTGAACTTTTAGAGAAAACTGCCGTGGACGAAGTACTGAAAGTATCAATGAGCGAAGACACAACCGAATTAAAAGACACCATAAAGAGTTTTGTTGAAGATTATAATAATTTAATTTCTTCGATGAATACTTTGATTAAGGAAAAGGCTGATTCTGCTTATCCACCACTTACTGATGCGCAAAAAGGTGAAATGACTGAAAAGCAAATCGAAGCCTGGGAAAAAAAGGCCAAGGTTGGTTTATTAAAAGGAGACAGTGTTTTAAAAGGAATTACATCTAAGATGCAGTCAATGATGTATGGAGCGGCTGAAAGCGGTGGGATTACATTGTTTAATATGGGAATCTCTTCAGCAGGCTACGCAGAGAACGGAAAGCTTAAAATTGATGAAGAAAAACTGGAGACCGCACTAAAAACAAGAGGGTCTGAAATTAGAGATCTTTTTACAACAGAAAAAACGGGTTTAGCCAATCAGTTAAATAGCGTGATTGATGCAGCCGTAAAAACAAGCGGTGTGAAAGGCACTCGGGGGTCTTTAATTGAGTTGGCTGGTTATGAATCAACTCTTTCGAATACGGAAAATAGCATAACTGACAAAATAACAAAGGCGAATAAAATGATAACGAGTTTGAATAAGAAATTAAAGACTGAAGAAACTTATTATTGGAGTAAGTTTACGGCTCTGGAGACAGCACTGCAGCAACTTAACAATCAAAGTGCGATGATTACATCATTTGGTTCAAGTTCGTAATGATAGAAAGGGGGAAAATGTAATGCAATACGCAAATGCTTATCAGGAATCAAAGCGTTATGCCATCGAATCTTTGTCAAAAGGAGAGGTGGTTATTAAGCTCTTTGAGGAAGCAGAAAAACAGGTAAAAATGGGCATCATCCTAATAGAAAAGGATAGTTTTGCTAAAGCATACAATTGTATCGCAAAAGCGCAAAAGATTATAACCTCACTTAATCTTTCGTTGGATATGCAATACCCCATTTCAATTGAGCTTAATCAGATGTACAGTTTTATTTTTGAAAAGTTGGGTGAAGCCAATAGTAGTCGTGATATCCAATTATTAAGGAGTCTATTGACTTTAATTGTTGATCTTAAAGATTCATTTAAGGAAGCAGAGAAAATCAGTAACCCTTCAAAATCAAGAGGACTGTAAGATGGACGATGTTTCTCATGAATTATGCCAGGAAAAAATTTCTATTTTAAAAGAATATGTAAGCAAGGGTGAAGAAATTCTCAGCAGTATTGAGGACTGGGAAAATCTGGATTTAATCCTTGAAGAACGAGATCAACTAATCCTCAGACTTAAAAATATGGAAGAGCATTTAACTGGACTAAAGGGAAATCAAGTTTGCAGTAGTGATGAAAAAAAGCAAATTGATAACCTGGTCAAACTTATTCAAGACATGGATCAAAGTTGTATTCATATGATCCAAGCTGAACAACAAAAAACCCTTCAGGATTTGAAAAAAAATCAGCAGAATCAGAAAGTGGCAGATTATGAAATCAGTTTAACCCCTAGCCACGGTACTTTTCTGGATGCGAAAAAGTAAATTGATAAATTAAATGAATAAATACACAAAAAAAGCAACTTTTGTTGCTTTTTTTTATGCGGTAACATATAATAAAACAGGTGTGAAAAACAATATTTAAATCATTTTTTTAAATGATGATTTAAAACTTCACAATGCAAACTTTACTTTAACAAATACAATAGTGTAACCTAATTATTGGTTAACTTAATTACAACTTAGGCAGTTTGTAAATCTGTTTGTTGTTTTTTAGAACTTATGGTATGATTGTAATATCTGCAAATCGTGTTATTTTTAGTTTGTAAATAGTGATAAAAAATATTGATTTAACAAAAGTATGAGATAATGAATAAAGATAAAAAAGCTGACAGTTTTGTTGGCATATTAAAAAAGGAGGACATGATGATTGGTGATTCAATAACCTCAGCTCTATATCAAAAAGCACTTGATGGTACCTGGCAAAGACAGAAGGCAACCAGCAATAATATTGCTAACTCTGAAACACCGGGGTATAAAGCGATCAAAGTCAATTTCGAGGATTCATTGAAGGCGGAAGTCAACAAGCTGCAAACCACTGCAAATACTAGTGGGACGGGTTTTCTTGACAAAATGGAAAGCATTCAATCCATCGATAATTCAAATATTAATGTATATCAGGGAGCCACCACGAGTCGTTTAGATCAAAACAACGTGGATATGGAGTCTGAAAACATTGATATGACAAAGTCGGTACTGCAATATAACTATCTGGTTCGTGGTGTCAGTGACTCCTACTCCAGATTAAAATATGCAATTAATGGAGGAAAATAATGAGTTTCTTAAGTTCTTTTAATATTTCCGGATCGGGTATGACAGCTCAAAAGTATCGATTGGATGTTGTTGCGCAAAATATTGCCAATGCCAAGGTTACCCGAACCGAAGAAGGTGAACCGTATCGTCGAAAAATGACAGTGCTGAGTAGTGTTAATACGGGAACCTTCCTGGACGCGCTTAAAACAGCAACCGGTGCTGTTCAAAAGGCCGGTGTACAGGTTGAGGCAGTGATTGAAGATGAGTCGGCCTTAGTTCCGGTTTATGATCCCACCCATCCAGATGCTAACGCTGAGGGATATGTGATGTATCCCAATGTCAATACCGCTCAGGAAATGACTGACGCCATGGGTGCCAGCCGCGCCTATGAAGCAAATGTAACAGCATTTAACGCGACAAAATCAATTGTATTAAAGGCCCTTGAAATCGGCCGTTAAAAGGAGAAAGTGATGTTTATTTTACCCATGAATTCCATTATCGGCGGAGCAAATATTGGCACTGCTGTCACGACCCCGGGAAATGCAGCAGAAACCGGCGTTGCCGGAGATTTTAAAAATATTCTACAGGATACGATTAATAATGTAGAAGAAACAGAAGCAGTTACGAAGGTAGATGCTTACAATTTGTCAATTGGTAATATGGACGATATGCACACCATGATGATCAACACCGCTAAGGCAGATGTTGCACTGCAAACCATGGTACAGTTGCGTAATAAGGTCTTAGAATCTTATCAGGCTGTTATGAATACAGGCCTATAAGTTTGGATAGGTCAAAACATTTTTTTAAACCAGGAATGGATACCGGGCTGAAATTTTATTTTGGTGACCGGTATTCCCTGTTAGAATGCGCCAGTTTATTAACGACTATTGACAGCAAATACTTTGGATGGATGAGAAAAGACGATGAATGAGAAAATTAAAGGCTTTTTAGAAAAAATCAAAAATTTCTGGACCGGAACGACCAAAAAAGCTAAGATTCTGATGATTGGTGGCGTTGCACTGGTCTTGTTGGCATCCATCGGTTTGACCGTTCTTTTGAACCATAAAGAGTATGTACCGCTTTTTACTGGTTTAACCCAGGCAGAAACCACTGAAATTATGTCAGCCCTGACAGAATCGACGGTAGATGTAAGGTTAGATGCCGGGGGAAATATCATGGTGCCCTCTGGTGATGAGGCAAAGGTGCGGATGCAGTTGGCAACAGCCGGTTACCCCAAAAACGGCTTGAGTTATTACGTCATTAAAGATAATAACAGCATGCTGGCCACCGACTATGAGCGGAAACAATATGAAAACATGCAGCTTCAGGAGCGACTGGGTGCCAGCATTAAAACCTTAAGCGGGGTCAAAGAGGCCATTGTTACCATTTCGGTACCAACAGAAAATGTGTTTTATCTACAGGAAACAGAAAGTACCACGGCGTCGGTTATTATTCATTTAGAGCCGGGGGCCACCTTAACGCGGCAGCAAATTGCGGGGATTCAAAATCTGGTAATTAAGTCCGTATCGGGTCTGACGGCAGAAAACATCGCACTTACTGATGGAGAAGGAAATGATCTGGTCAACAATCTGGCGGCTGAAAATGGCGGCGAAGCTAAGTTAAAATTGACAAATGCGGTTGAGAATGCATTAACTCAAAAAGTAAACAAGGTATTGGACGGACCTTACACTCAGGAGCAGTATAAGGTTGCCGTAACAGCGACTCTTAATACCGATGCAATTAAGCAGGAATCAACCGTTTATACGCCATCAGAAGATGGTGAAAACTCCGGGGTGATCAATCAGGAGTCCTCCAGTTTGGTTATCTCCAATGAGGACGGAATCGCCGGCGGAATTGCTGGTGTTACCGGGAATACGGATATCACAACCTATGCAGAAGGTCTAATTGGTGATGGTGGAATCGTCACTGGGATAAACGAAAATACCACTTATTCGGTTAGTCAGGAAATTACGCAGACTGAAAAACTGGACCCTGCCATCGAAACGGTCTCCATCGGGATTGCCATTGATGATCCGGCGATGACCCCGGTGGCCCGGGAAAACCTGATTCAATTAGTGGCTTTTGCCGCTGGCGTCCCGCCTGCAAGTGTTACCGTGCGTAACTTTGAATTTGCTCAGCTGGAAGAAGAGGTGGATGAACCGCTGTTTACACCGCAACAGTTATTGGTGTTTGGTGGCATCGGAGCTGGTGTGCTGTTACTGCTGCTGGTCTTGTTATTTATTCTTAGCCGCGGCAAAAAGAAAAAAGCGGCTGGAAAAGATAAGAAGAAGGGCAAGCGTGGAAAAGGGATTGATGAAGCCTTTGCAACCGATGAAGATTCTCAAACAGATGATTTATTTGGTGCTCTGGCAGCAGATCACCTGGAATCCATTGAGCCAATTCAGACGCTTAAAGATGATAAAAAAGAAAAAATCAAAGAGTTTGCCACCACAAATCCGGAAATTGCGGCGCAGTTATTTAAGTCATGGCTTAAAAATGAAAGTGAATAGATAAGAATTTTTGAAGGAAGTTGACAAATATGGACGTTACCTTAACACCACGACAAAAAGCAGCGCAGGTCGTTATTTCTCTGGGCGCAGATATTGCTTCTAATATATATAAACATTTACAAGAAGAAGAAATTGAAGTTCTGACCTACGAGATTACCCGACAGGATAGTGTGCCGCCGGAGGTGGCAGATCAGGTCATTGACGAATTTTATGGTCTTTGTGTGGCTCAAAAGGTATACATTGAAGGCGGGGTTAATTATGCCCGAAATGTACTGGAAAAAGCCTTTGGGGTTCAGCAAGGTAGTGCACTTTTGGAGCGGGTCACAAAAACACTCAGGACGAAGGCCTTTGAGTTTATCCGTAAAGCGGATTACAAAAATCTAATGAACATGATTATGAATGAGCATCCTCAGACTATCGCTCTGGTTTTATCTTATGCCAGAGCCGATCAGGCTTCGGCCATTATCTCGGAATTGCCCAAGAGCATTCGGGTTGAAGTGGTCGAACGGATTGCCAGGATGGATCGGACGTCTCCGGAAATTATCAGACAGGTTGAAACCATTCTTGAACGCAAATTTGAATCGGTTGTTTCCTTCGACTTGCTGGAAGTTGGCGGGATTAATTACATTGCTGAGATTATGAACAACATTGATCGTGGGACCGAAAAATACATCTTTGATGAACTTAGTAAAAATGATGCCAAACTGTCAGAAGAAATTCGTAAGCGGATGTTTGTATTTGAAGATATCGTTATCCTCGATTCAATGTCGATTCAACGATTCTTGCAAGAAATTGATACAAAAGAAATGTCAGTCGCACTTAAGGGTGCAAACAAGGCAGTTGCGGATATTATTTTTGCCAATATGTCCCAACGTATGGGTGATACGGTTAAGAGTGAGATGGAATTCTTGCATAATGTCAGGGTCCGGGATGTAGAAGAAGCGCAGCAGAAGATTGTTTCGGTCATTCGAAGACTGGAAGAAGAAGGCGAAATTGTAACATCTAAGGGTGGAAAGGACGAGATCATTGTCTAGTATTGTAAAAGCTAAATGGGTGTCTCAAATTAGTATGCCAGCCGTGATACCAGTTATCAGTCATCATGAAACAGAGCAAGAAAGTGACAATCAACCAGACATCGAAACGACAATGGCTGAAGATCAAACCGATCAGGATAACAGCGTTGAAGCGATGCATGCCGCCAATGAACTGATGAAGGAAGCAATCAAGGCCAGTCAGGAAATCAAAGAAAAATCTCAGGAAACAGGTTATCAGGAAGGCTTTTCGCAGGGCTACGCAACGGGTCACGAAGAAGGCTTGAAGGATGGCACCCGGGATGGCTTTCAAGCTGGTCTGAGAGAAGGCTTAAACGAGGGCATGACACAGGCAACAAGCGAAATTGAGCAGAAACTTCAGGAGATTCATGAACTTCTTGATGCAATCAACGAAGAGCGGCAACAGGCGCTGGACAACCGCGAAAAAGAGCTGCTCGATATCGCTTTTGAAATAGCCAAGAAAATAATGAAATATCAGGTTGCAGAAGACCAGGATCTGTTCTTGCGGTTTTTTGATGAGGTCATTCATGGGGATGAAGAGGATCTTAAAATCTATTTATCTGAAAACCAGAAAACGCTGGATCTCCATATTAATAAGGGAATGGCAGAAAAACTCAAGAAGCTTTCGAAAAAATCCAAGGTAATTATTCTCAAGGATGAGGATAAGATCATGGTGGAAAGCAATGATTCGGTCATTGATATGAGTCTGCCGGTACAATTGGATCAATTGGAGAAAGCCATCGAACAAAGTTCGTAACTGGAGGCGAAAATGAATACATCTGAAATTTGTAAAGCCATTCAACGAGCAGAAACCTATCACTACTTTGGAAAAATTGAGAAGGTCGTCGGAATGATGATTGAATCCGTGGGCCCGGAATGCAGTATTGGGGATTTGTGTAAGATATTTGATCAGAATGCAGATCGTTTCATTTTAGCTGAAGTGGTTGGTTTTCGCGGCAATAAGGTTTTATTGATGCCATACGAAGAACCAGAAGGCATTAGTTTTGGAAATATTGTAGAACCCACCGGTTCTTCCCTGAAAATTGGTGTGTCGGATAGTATGATTGGCCGGGTTGTTAATGCCATGGGAGAACCCATTGATGGGGGCGGCCCGATCTTAAATACCACGCCCTACGAAATTCAGAGTGCTGGGGCTAACCCCTTTTCAAGGCCATGTATTGACGATATCCTGGAATTTGGGGTAAAGGCAATAGATGGTTTATTAAGCATTGGCAAGGGCCAGAGAATGGGCATCTTTGCCGGTAGTGGTGTTGGTAAAAGTACTCTGATGGGGATGATTGCCAGAAATGTAAAAGCTCAGGTTAATGTGATTGCCCTGGTCGGTGAGAGAGGTCGGGAGGTTCGCCAGTTTTTAGAGAATGATTTAGGGCAGGAAGGTCTGGAACGATCAGTGCTTGTGGTAGCCACCTCCGATCAGCCCCCCATGCAGCGGATGAAATGCGCATTGACAGCGACTACCATTGCGGAGTATTTTAAGGATCAGGGCAATGATGTCCTTCTGATGATGGATTCGCTGACCCGATTTGCCATGGCCCAACGGGAAATCGGCCTTGCCACTGGAGAACCCCCTGTTGCCCGAGGATACACGCCCTCCATTTATGCGATGATGCCAAAGCTGCTGGAACGTAGCGGAAATTTTGAAACCGGCTCCATTACCGGGATTTACACAGTGTTGGTTGAAGGGGACGATATGAATGAACCGGTGGCCGATACAGTCCGGGGGATTATTGATGGGCACATTGTGCTGTCCCGTAAAATTGCGGCCAGAAACCACTATCCGGCTATTGATGTTCTTAATAGTGTCAGCCGATTGATGTCTAATATTGTCAGTAAAGATCAGATGGACGCGGCCTCGTCGATGCGAAATATGATGTCAGTGTATGATACCAACTACGATCTGGTCAGTATCGGCGCTTATAAAAGCGGCACGAATCCGTCTTTGGATATTGCCATTAAAAAAATTGCCGGCATCAATCAGTTTTTGCAACAGAAGGTTGATGAAAAATGTTTTTATGATGAGAGTGTTGAAGCCATGAAGAAGGCCGTCTTATGAAAAAATTCCAATTTCATTTAGGAAAGCTCCTTTCTTATAAAGATCAGAATCTGGAAAATGAAATGATGATACTAGGTGGCTTGACCAGACAACTCAGTGATGAAATGGACAAACAGCTGGAGTTAGAAGACCAACTGGAAAAAAGTCAGAAGAATTACGAACGTGATATGGCTGCTTCTATCACCGCTACAGCCTGTCAGGTGTATCTCCACTATATGTCTTTTCTGAAAGAACAGATCAAAATTGTTGAAAAAAGAATCGATGAAATTACAGAGAAGATTGATATTCAAATTGAGGTAGTTAAAAATTTAAAGCTGGAGACCCGTTCACTTGAAATTGTTAAGGAAAACAGATATGATGATTACAAAAAAGAAATCGTCAAAGAGACAGAAAAGGCAATGGAAGAATTTATAACCACCAGCAAAATTATGAAAGATGGATCGTGACCATTTTCTAAAAAAGAAAGATAAGAGGTACAAAGATGAGATATGATACGATTATCGTGGGGGCTGGTCCAGCTGGTTTAGCCGCTGGAATATATGCAGCTCGGGGAACGCTAAAGGTGCTGATTATGGAAAAAGCCGGCATTGGTGGACAGATTGCGACCAGTTGGGAGATTGAAAATTATCCCGGTTCACCACCAGACAGCACGGGCCCAGGTCTTACTGAGCGGATGCGTCAGCAATGTGAGGAATTTGGGGTTGAATTTGCTACTAAGACTTACTTAAGATCGCATCAAACAGAAGCCGGTTTTATCGTTGAAACCGATTCTGGCAGTATCGAGACCCAGACCATTATCATGGCTACCGGGGCAGAACCCAAGCCAATCGGTTGCAAAGGTGAACGGGAATTACGGGGGATGGGCGTTTCCTATTGTGCTACCTGTGATGCTAATTTTTTTAAAGGCTTAAAGGTGGCGGTGATTGGTGGCGGCGATACGGCTTTGGAAGAAGCCTTGTACTTAACGAAATTTGCTGCAGAAATTATCATTATCCATCGGCGCGATGAACTCCGGGGAGCCAAAATTCTCCAGCAGCGCATTCGTGAAAATGAAAAAATTTCATTGCTGCTCGATTCAGTGGTGGAGGAAATAAAAGGGAATGGTCAAGTTGAAGGCATTGTTGTTAAGAATGTAAAAACCGATGAATTGACTGACGTTTCACTTGACGGCGTTTTTGTATTTGCAGGTCAAAAACCAAATTCAGAGGCATTTGTCGGCTTGTTGGAACGCGATGCCAGAGACTATCTGATTACGGATGATGAAATGCGCACCAACATCCCAGGGATTTTTGCAGCCGGGGATGTCAGGCGTAAATCGCTGCGCCAGGTGGTCACGGCTACGGCTGATGGCGCTATTGCGGCAGTAAATGTGATCAAATACATTGAAGAACCTAAGTAGACTGTGATATGATTAGGACTAACGAAAGTTAGTCTTTTTTTGATTAAAATAATTTATAAAAACAGTCAGGTGAAAAATGAATATCAAATTTGATTTAAATATAACCCAAACTCAAAAACTCGTTATGACCCAGGAGATGCGTCAATCCATTGAAATTCTTCAGCTGACAGCCATGGAACTAAAGGGCTTAATCGAAACTGAAATCATGGAAAACCCGGTACTGGAATTTAATGAGGTGTCCATTAAAGAAGTGGTGCCCGTTAATGAGGATGGGGGACCGCTAAAGGGTGAAGTCGTTCAGGAAAAACCGCCGAAAGAAGAGATTCAATGGGAGGAGTATTTCCATAGCATGGAAAACGCGGACTATCGGGGCCAGACGCAATTAAGCACCGTGCCCGATGATGAGTATGGTTTTGAAAAATTCACATCCCAGGAAAAAACCTTAAATGAGTATCTTCATTTTCAATTTAAGATGCTAAAGAAAAGTCTTAGTGAACAGGAAAAACGCATTGGCGAATACTTGATTGACTGTATTGATGATAACGGTTATCTCATCATTGATATGGACTATATCACCAGTGTTTTAGAAGCTCAGGAAGTGAGCATTAAGAAAATGATTGGCATCATCCAGGGCTTTGATCCGTGTGGGGTGGGATGTCGCACGATTGAAGAATGTCTGCTGATTCAACTGCGCCAAATGGGATATGACGATGATGAAGTGTATCTGGACATTGTTAGAAACCATTTGATGGATTTAGCCAATAATCAATTTAAGCGGATCACCCAGGAAACGGGCTTAGCAATTGAAGACGTTTATGACTTTAAAGAGGTGTTAAAATCACTCGAGCCCAAACCCGGTCGGGAGTTTTCCAGTTCGGAACGGGTTTCCTACGTGATCCCGGATGGGAGTATTGAAATTGTAAATGGTGAGCTGGTGGTGAAAGTTAATGATGTGTCGGCCCCCCGGCTGCGCATCAATAATTATTATAAAGGGTTGCTAAAGACGCCAGACAAAAACGATGAAACCAAGCTGTATCTGGAAAAAAAGCTTGATAGTGCAGCATTTCTGATTCGCAGCATTGAGCAGCGACGCGATACCGTTAAAAAGGTTATTAACGCTGTCGCCCTGTCCCAGTCGAGTTTCTTTTTTGAGGGTGTTGGTGATCTGCGGCCTTTAACGCTTAAAACAATCGCTGAGATGATTGATGTTCACGAGTCCACGGTCAGTCGGGCGATCCGGGGAAAATATATTCAAACCCCCAAGGGCACCTTTGCACTGAAGTTTTTCTTTAAACGAGGATATTCTCAGGGTGAAGAAGATCGCTCTTCGGATGCCATTAAACGGCTCATTTCGGAATTGATTGAAAAGGAAGATAAGAAAAAACCGCTCAGTGATCAAAAAATTTCAGAATTATTACAACAGAAAAATTTGGATGTGGCCAGGCGAACCGTTGCCAAATATCGGGAAGCGCTTATGATAAAGCCTTCGTCAAAGCGAAAAGAATATCGGTAGACCATCTACAAATCTTCACCAAATACCGGCACATCCTGAAAATAGGACGAGGATTTTCTTTTAGATTTTGGTCTTTTTTAACTTGTTTTTAAATTTAAAATGGGGTATAATGAATTTGTCCCAGCGGGACAAAAGCGAGCATGTATCCGAAAGAAGGGTGATTCTGTGTCAAATCAATTAAAAATCAGTAAGGAAGTCATTGAACTTCAACAGCTTGTCGCACCGGAAGTGAATCGTCTCATTGAAATGCGTTACAATATTTTGTCAACCATCAGCAGTGAGCAGCCTATCGGACGGAGAAATCTTGCATTTGTTCTGGATATGAGTGAACGTCAGGTTCGTAATGAAATCGATTTTTTTCAGGCTCAAAAGCTGGTTTCGGTGGAACGCCAGGGGGTTGTTATCACCGATGCCGGAACAGCAGCGCTGATTCAGTTAAAAAGCTTGCTCTACACCTATAACGGGCTGGAACAACTGGAGAAAGAACTGATGGATCGGCTCCATCTCAAACGGGTGATCATTTGCCCCGGCGATATGGATATGAACTATGAAGTACTGCGATTTATGGGACGCTCCGGCGCAAAATATGTGTTGTCGGTAATGAAATATAAGGATACCCTGGCATTAACTGGCGGGAGCTGTACTGCAGCCGTAGCCGATGAAATGCGAGAAGCTTTTTATCCCGATGTTTATGTCATTCCGGCCCGCGGCGGGATCGGCAAAAGCCATTCCACCCAGGCAAATAACGTGGTGGCCGAAATGGGACTAAAACTGCATTCAAACTATGAGCTTCTCCACCTGCCGGATAATATCGATCAACGATTATTAGAAGCATTAAAAGATTATCCGGAGATAAAAAGGGTATTCAATAAAATGGACAACATCGATATTTTCATTTTTGGATTGGGACGAGCCGATGTATTGGCCGACTGGCGTAATCTGGCAACGGCCGAAAAACGCAAAATACTGGAACGGGGAGCTGTGGCAGAAGCTTTTGGTCACTACTTTGACATAAACGGTCAGGTCATTTCGCCATCTTCCACTATTGGCATTGGTATCGACAATTTTAAAAAAATACCGCATGTCATTGCGGTAGCCGGTGGGGTTACGAAGGCTGAATCGATTATTGCAGTTAGTCGAATTCGTGAAAATATTGTGCTGATCACCGATGAAAGTGCCGCCAGAGAGATTTTGAAAAAATTGCAAACCATGTCAGAAGCAAAATGAATCGCATCTGACTGAGTATAAATTGAGTAAACATTATTTTAAGGAGGCAGATAATATGTCTGTAAAAGTAGCAATTAATGGTTTTGGAAGAATTGGTCGTTTAGCATTCAGATTAATGGCAGATAACAAAGCATTTGACGTTGTCGCTATCAATGATTTAACCGACGCAAAAACCTTAGCGTACCTGTTAAAATATGATAGTGCCCAGGGTAAATTTAAGCAAGATAGCATTGAAGTTAAAGATGATGGCATCGTGGTTGACGGAAAAGCAATCAAAATTTACTCTGAAAGAGACCCTGAAAACTTACCTTGGGGAAGTGTTGGAGTGGATGTTGTCATCGAATGTACCGGTTTCTTTACCGATAAAGACGGTGCTGGTAAACACATCAAAGCCGGTGCAAAAAAAGTTATTGTCTCAGCGCCCGCCAAAGGTGATGTTAAAACGATCGTGTTTAATGTCAACGAAAATATCTTAGATGGCACTGAAACGGTCATCAGTGGCGCTTCCTGCACGACAAACTGTTTAGCGCCAGTGGCTAAAGTACTTAACGACAGCTTTGGTTTAGTCAGCGGTTTAATGACTACAGTTCATGCTTACACCAATGACCAGGCAACTCTGGATGCACCTCATAAAGATCTACGACGCGGTCGTACTGCTGCTGCAAACATTGTTCCCACTTCCACTGGTGCTGCTGCCGCAGTCGGCAAGGTGCTACCAGCTCTTAACGGCAAACTGGACGGATTTGCGCTTCGGGTACCAGTTATTACAGGCTCACTTGTTGATTTAACCTGTGTGTTGGAAAAAGACGTTACCGCCGATGAAATTAATGCCGCACTTAAAGCAGCTGCCAACGAATCACTGGGTTACAACGAAGAACAAATTGTTTCTACCGACATCATCGGCATGTCCTTCGGATCATTGTTTGATGCAACCTTAACCCGAGTGATGAATGTTGAAGGCGGAAAACAACAGGTAAAAGTCATTGCCTGGTACGATAACGAAATGTCTTACACGGCTCAACTGGTTCGTTTAGCTGAGTTTGTTGCCACTAAATTTTAATCGACCTAAGCACGATTAAAGTAGCTCATTAAATTTAAATAATACAAATCAAAAAACTTTTCAGAAGCTTTTGCAAAACCCTTGCAACTGCTTCTGAAATTGTTTATAAAGTAAATATTCAAGCGAAGCTGATTAGGTAAAAGATGAAGTAGTACCGACCAATTGTTAATCTGTTGTATGCTGCAGACTCGGACAGGCTATCGCCGTGTCCGCTCTGATGCATACAACATGATGTAACAATTGTCGGTACGATAATATACCGAAATCTTATGGAAATGCGAAAATTATAAACCGAGAGGATAAAAATATGAGTAAAAAAACAGTATCTGATCTTGATTTAAAAGGAAAAAAAGTTTTAATGCGGGCCGATTTTAATGTGCCCTTAGATGAAAACGGCGTCATTACCGATGAAACAAGGATAACCGCCGCATTACCCACAATTAATTATATTTTAGAGCAGGGGGGATCACTGATTTTAATGTCCCATATGGGCCGGCCTAAAAATCAGCCAAACCCAAAATATTCACTGGAACCCGTTGCCAGGAAACTGTCTGAATTACTTAAAAAAGAAGTGATTTTTAATGATGATGGGGCCGTGACCGGATCACTAACCGTTGCGGCAGCGGCCGGTCTTAAACCAGGTGAGGTACTCTTGCTTCAAAATACCCGGTTCCGCGGAGAAGAAGAAAAAAATGACCAGGGATTTTCAAAAGAACTGGCACAGTTAGGCGATGTTTTTGTCAATGATGCCTTTGGAACGGCTCACCGTGCTCATGCTTCAACCGTTGGCGTTGCCGAATTCTTACCCGGCGTATCAGGCTTTCTGATTCAAAAAGAACTGGATTTTATGGGAAAAGCCCTGGAAAAACCAGAACGTCCCTTTGTGGCAATCTTGGGTGGATCAAAGGTTTCGGATAAGATTGGTGTGATTAACAACCTGTTAGAAAAGGTGGATACCTTAATCATTGGCGGTGGAATGGCCTTTACCTTCCTGAAAGCTCAAGGGTATGAAATTGGAAAATCACTATTGGAAGAAGATAAAATGGAGCTGGCCAAGGAACTAGTAGCCAAAGCGAAGGCCAAAGGGGTTAACCTTTTATTACCAGTGGATGTAGTTGCTGCAAAAACTTTTGCCGCCGATGCCTCTTTTGAGGTGGTCGATATTAATGCGATCCCGGCAGATTCATTGGGACTCGATATTGGACCCGTTTCGGCAGCAACTTTTTCAAAAGCAATTCTGGAAGCTAAAACAGTGATCTGGAATGGCCCCATGGGCGTATTTGAAATGCCAGCCTTTGCCAAAGGAACAGAAGCGGTCGCTAAAGCGATGTCAGAGTCAAAAGCCATTACCATTATTGGTGGTGGAGACTCGGCCGCAGCGGTTAAAATTCTTGGCTATGAAGCAGGGATGAGCCACATTTCCACCGGTGGTGGCGCTTCACTGGAATTCCTGGAAGGAAAAAAACTGCCAGGTATTGAAATCTTACAGGATAAATAGAAGGAGAAGATGATGCGAAAACCAATTATTGCGGGAAACTGGAAAATGAATAATGATATTTTTGAGACAGAAAAACTGATGAATACGCTGTTGCCATTGGTAGCTGGGGCAGAAGCCGAAGTGGTTTTTTGTCCTACCTATTTGGGTCTGCAAAAAGCCGTGGAAATGGCCAAAGATTCGAACGTTGGCATCGGGGCTCAGAATATGCACTTTGAAAAAAACGGTGCTTTTACCGGCGAGATATCCGGGGAAATGCTACAAGCTATCGGTGTAAATTATGTTCTGATTGGTCACTCGGAAAGACGGGAATACTTTAATGAAACCGACGAAGTCGTCAACAAAAAAGCCATCAAAGCTTTGGCACTGGGAATTACCCCGATTGTCTGCTGCGGTGAAACCCTGGAAGAACGGGAAAGCGGAAAAGCTGAAGCCAAGGTTGTTGCGCAGATGGAAGCGGGATTAAAGGGCATTGGTGATATTACCAAGGTCGTTGTTGCCTATGAACCGATCTGGGCCATCGGCACCGGTAAAACAGCCAGCAAAGAAGAAGCTAACGAAGCCTGCGGCTGGGTTCGTCAAACGATCGCTAAAATGTTCGGCGAAGATGCGGCCCAAAAAGTCCGGATTCAATACGGCGGTTCAGTCAACCCGGAAAATATCAAAGATCTGATGGCCATGGACAACATCGACGGCGCCCTGGTCGGCGGTGCAGCTCTGAAACCAACGTTCTCGGAGATTGTGAAGTTCTAATTCAATTCTCATTTCAAAAGTAAAGCGAAAAAAGATATAGTGAGTACCGACAATTGTTATATCATGTTGTCTGCATCGGAGCGAACAACAGATTAACAATTGGTCGGTACGGTACTCACGACAACCTAAAATATTTGGACTGAAAGGTGTGATCAAATGAATAAAAATTTAACTGCCCTGATTATTCTGGATGGCTACGGCTTTACCAGATGTACTGAGGGTAATGCCGTTCTACAGGCCCAAACACCGTTTCTTGATGCCATCTCCCAGGACGCGCCTCATACCCTTATTACCGCCAGTGGCCTTGGCGTTGGTCTGCCAGAAGGTCAGATGGGTAATTCTGAGGTTGGCCATTTAAACCTGGGGGCCGGTCGCGTCGTCTATCAGGAACTGACCCGAATTACCAAATCCATCGAAGATGGCGACTTTTTTACCAACGAAGCCTTTCTTGCCGGCATCAATGCCGCCAAACAAAAAGGCGGAGCCTTGCACCTGATAGGCTTATTGTCCGATGGTGGGGTTCACAGTCATGAATGCCATCTTTACGCATTACTGAACCTGGCTAAAAAACAAGGCTTAAAACGGGTCTACGTTCACTGCCTGATGGATGGTCGGGATACGGCCCCAAACAGCGGCATCGACCATATCAAAGCACTGGAAGCTAAAATGGCTCAATTAGGGGTGGGCGAAATCGCCACCATCATGGGTCGTTACTACGCAATGGATCGCGATAACCGCTGGGATCGGGTCGAAAGAGCCTATGATGCGATGACCGCTGGAGCCGGCAATCATGCCGCATCGGCAAGGGATGTCATGGTCGAAACCTATGCAAATAGAATTACCGATGAATTCGTGCTGCCAACCATCATCGACACGGTTGATGACAGCACCATTAAATCCCAGGATACCATCATTTTCTTTAATTTCAGACCCGATCGGGCCCGGGAATTAACGCGAGCATTTATCGATCCGGATTTCAATTTGTTTATTCGCAAAACGGATTTTCTGGATTTGAATTTTGTCACGATGACTCAGTATGATAAATCGTTTGAAACGGTATCCGTTGCTTATAAGCCAGTAACCATTAGGAATACCCTCGGTGAATATCTTAGTAATCTGGGGATTCCCCAGCTGCGCATTGCGGAAACAGAAAAGTATGCTCATGTAACTTATTTCTTTAATGGTGGACTGGAAAAACAGTATCCCCTGGAAGATCGGATTCTGATCCCTTCACCACTTGTGGCAACCTATGATATGCAACCGGAGATGAGTGCTTACGAGGTAGCCAATAAAGCTGTTGAAGCGATAGAAAGCGATAAGTATCAGTTGATGATCCTCAATTTTGCCAATGCCGATATGGTTGGGCATACCGGTATTTTAGAAGCCGCCGAAAAAGCGGTCGAAGTGGTCGACGCCTGTGCCCAAAAAGTCATTGCGACCATTCTGGCAAAAGGCGGCAAGGTGATTGTCACCGCTGATCATGGTAATGCTGAAAAGATGATTGATTACGAAACACACATGCCTTTTACTGCTCACACATCAAACCAGGTTAAGTGTATTCTTCTTGGTGATGGCAATGTGACCCTGCGAGATGATGGACGGCTAGCTGATGTTGCGCCGACCCTACTCGATTTGATGGGACTGCCGGTACCAGTAGAAATGACTGGAAAAACACTGATTAAGGCAGAATAAAGTAAAAATAGCAAAGCTGTGAGCGTTTACATAGGAAAAGTCTCGACTGAGACTTTTTTTATGATTGAAAATGTTTTTTGGGTATGATATTATAACGTGCACGATTATTTACGGAGGTGATACTTATGAAAGAAGCTTTACTGGTCGTATTACTGATTTCCAGCCTGGTTTTGATTGCCGCGATACTTCTATCGCCGGGAAAAACAGCAGGAATGTCAGGAGCCATCGCAGGTGGTGCTGAGACCTTATTTGGAAAGAAAAAAGCCAAGGGATTTGAAGGCGTACTCGAAAGAGCAACCAAAATCTCAGGGGTGTTATTCATGTTGTCGGCATTCGTTTATTCAATCGTATCATAACAGGCATCTGAATTAGAGAGGTGCAAAAACTTACAGGGGGAAATTGAAAATGGAATTATTGTTTCTGGCTCCAGCTATTGGAGTCGTGGCGTTGCTTGTTGCGCTTGTTTTTGCAAAACGCGTAACTGCAGTTGACGCCGGTACCGACAGAATGAAAGAGATCGCGGGATATATCCACGAGGGTGCGATGGCATTCTTAAAACGCGAGTATCGAATGATCGCAATTTTTGTGGCCGTTTTATTTGTTATTTTAACCGTTACACCGGGGTTAGGGTTAACTACCGCGATATGTTTCCTGGTCGGCGCTATTTTTTCTATTCTGGCGGGATTCTTTGGGATGCAGGTTGCCACCAAAGCTAACGTTAGAACTGCTAATGCAGCCAAAACCAGCGGGATGAACAAAGCCCTTTCAGTAGCTTTTTCCGGCGGTGCCGTAATGGGTATGTGTGTTGTCGGTCTGGGCTTACTGGGCGTCAGTATCTTATATCTGTTGTTTGGTGATGTGAAAATTGTAACCGGGTTTGGTTTGGGTGCATCTTCAATTGCACTGTTTGGCCGAGTTGGTGGTGGTATTTACACCAAAGCTGCCGATGTTGGTGCTGACCTTGTAGGTAAGGTTGAAGCCGGTATTCCGGAAGATGATCCCCGTAATCCCGCTGTTATCGCTGATAACGTTGGTGATAATGTTGGTGACGTTGCTGGTATGGGTTCGGATTTATTCGAGTCTTATGTTGGTTCAATCATCTCTGCGATTACCTTGGGTGCACTAGCCCTTGATGGTTACAATGGGATCTTATTCCCGATGCTTTTGGCAGCAACTGGTATTTTTGCTTCAATTATCGGATCGTTCTTTGTCCGTGGTAAAGAAGGTGGAAATCCACAACGGGCTCTGGATATGGGTACCTATGTCAGTGGGATTTTAGTCGTTATTGCTTCTTACTTCTTATCAAACTACTTTACTGGCGGATATGCAGCATTTATTGCTATTGTTGCCGGTTTGGCAGTTGGTATTGTTATTGGTAAATTAACGGAATATTATACATCAGAACATTACAAACCGGTTCAACACATTGCTCAGCAATCAGAAACCGGAGCCGCTACCACCATTATTAGTGGTTTGGCAGTGGGGATGAAATCGACCATGTTCCCAATTTTAGCGATGGCAGTAGCCATTTTTGTTGCTTATACAGCATTCGGACTTTTTGGTATTGCCTTAGCAGCCGTTGGAATGCTCTCCACCTGTGGAATGACCATTGCTGTGGATGCTTACGGCCCCATTGCCGATAATGCCGGCGGGATTGCCGAAATGGCAGAACTGCCGAAAGAAGTGCGTGAAATCACAGACAAGCTGGATGCTGTTGGGAACACCACCGCAGCCATCGGTAAAGGTTTTGCCATTGGTTCAGCAGCCTTAACGGCGTTAGCCCTGTTTGCTTCTTATGCTCAAACAGTGGGACTAGCCAGTATTGATATTTTAAATCCAAATGTTATCATTGGTTTGTTTATTGGTGGAATGTTGCCATTCTTGTTCTCAGCCTTAACCATGGAAGCGGTTGGTTCAGCAGCCAATGAAATGATTGAAGAAGTACGACGTCAATTCCGTGAATTCCCAGGAATTATGGCGGGTACCGAAAAACCGGATTATGCCAAATGTGTTGATATTTCAACCGCTGCGGCACTTCGACAAATGATCGTACCAGGTATAATGGCAGTTGTGGCTCCTCTCGCCATGGGTCTGATTCTTGGGGCAGATGCTTTGGGTGGACTTTTAGCCGGGGCTCTGGTTACGGGGGTATTAATGGCGATCTTTATGGCCAATGCCGGCGGTGCCTGGGATAATGCCAAGAAATTTATCGAAGGTGGCGCTCACGGCGGAAAAGGCAGTGATGCCCATAAAGCGGCTGTTGTTGGCGATACCGTTGGGGATCCATTTAAGGATACCTCAGGCCCTTCAATTAATATCTTAATCAAACTGATGACCATTGTATCATTGGTATTTGCACCACTATTCTTAATCTAATAAAGTTTTATCATCTTCATTTCACTTATAAAAGATCTGAATGCAGTCCTGCATTCAGGTCTTTTTTGTCGTTACGGACAGGTTAAGTCAGAAGGATTTGGGTATGCAGTATAGCATAAGTACAGGGGCGGTTTTTGTTGCGTCAACAATATTTTTTCAAAAATGACACAAAAGAATTGTTCTCAAGACCCGCGCCAGCTTAAATAAATCTGAAGAAAGCAAAAATGCGCTTTAAATTATATAAACCGATTGACTAAATAATGTTTTTGGAATATAATTTATATAAAAGGAGTGATGATATGATAAAAAGCGTATACAGTTTAATGCTATTTGATGAAATAGTTGAGAAGATAGACCAGATTGCCTATGAGAACAATACCAACCGCTCCCAATTGATCAATGATATTTTAGCAGAAAAAATCGGGCTGGTGACGCCGGAGCAGAAAATACAAAAAATTCTGGAACAACTGGACGAAAATTTCAGTGACACGCTGTCAGTGAGTCAGATCAATAAAAATTCCAGTATTCAATTCGGCAAAAGCCTGAAATATAAGTATCGACCCAAGGTGCGGTACAGTTACGAATTTATCAGCAGCAAACGGGGAAAATATGCGGTATTAAAAATCAGTTCCCGGACCAGGTCTGAAAATCTGAATGATCATTTTGATGAATTTTTCAAGCTGATTGCCGGTATTGAAAAAGCACAACGAGTTGATCATCGAGATTTAGCAGAAAACTTGACCAATCATAAATTTGTTCGAGCCTTTGAAGATGAGGGTGAGTTGACCCAGGACATCGAGACTGTCACCGATAATCTGACGCGCTATTTAAAAATGATTGATCGGGCAATGAATGTTTATTTCTCAAAAGTCGATGAAGCTGAAGCAAAAGATCTACTTAGCATCCTGGAAACCATTTACCGGGAGGATTACAAAAAAAACAACCACGATTAGTTGCGAGCTTAAGGCTGGCACTTCGCTACCATACCGACTAATTATTAATCGATTGTTTGCTGCGCCATGCGAAATCCGCTTTGCTCCTTTCGCGTTGGTCACGGGCAGTCGCCAACTACAAGCAAGCTTGTGATTGGCTCGTTGCCTTCGCGCAGGATCGGACAGGGTACGCCGTGTTCGCCCGATGCAAACAACATGATGTAATAATTGTTGGTACTAAGGTTATCGATTATTTTGATATTAAATAAAATTATTTAGAAACGAGGTACAATGATGGATATGAATTTATTCACCCAAAAATCACTAGAAGCAATTAAAACGGCGGAATTGATCGCCGGAGAGTATAACCACATGGAAATTGAACCGGAGCATCTGCTGATGGGCCTGATTACTCAGGAAAATGGTGTGGTGGGGCGAATCTTTGACCGCCTGGGTAAAAACTCCCACACCATTGCCGAAGAACTGCGCCGGGAAGTCGGACGGATGCCCAGCGTTTCCGGGCCGGGTCGGGAGCAGGGAAAGGTTTATGTCAGCACAGAAACCGATAAGGTCTTAAACGAATCCTATAAAGAAGCAAAAAAACTGGACGACCAGTATATTTCGGTAGAATGTATTTTACTGGCGCTATACGGTCTGGGTAAAAAATCCAAATCTGTTGAGATTTTGGAACGCCATGGCATTGCTAAGAAAGATGTCGAAAATGTCTTAAAGGAAGTCCGCGGCGGACAGCGGGTAGTCAATGACCATCCCGAAGTCACCTATGAAGCTCTTAGTCAATACGGTCATGATCTGGTTCAGGATGCAATTGATAATAAACTGGATCCGGTGATTGGTCGGGATTCCGAAATCCGCCATGCGATCCGGATCTTAAGTCGAAAAACCAAAAACAATCCTGTCCTTATTGGAGAACCGGGGGTTGGTAAAACTGCCATTGTCGAAGGCTTGGCGATGCGTATTGTGGCCGGCGATGTGCCAGAAGGTCTTAAAGATAAACGAATCATCGCATTGGATCTGGGCGCGTTAGTAGCTGGGGCCAAATATCGGGGTGAGTTTGAAGAACGGCTCAAAGCTGTTTTAAAAGAAGTGGTGGACAGCAACGGCGAAATCGTCCTGTTTATTGACGAGCTCCACAATATCGTTGGTGCCGGTAAAACTGAGGGGGCCATGGATGCCGGGAATATGTTAAAACCAATGCTGGCCCGCGGCGAGCTCCATTGTATTGGTGCCACCACTCTGGACGAGTATCGACAGTACATTGAAAAAGACCCGGCTTTGGAACGTCGTTTCCAACCGGTTCTGGTGGATGAACCGACGGTGGAAGATACCATTTCGATTCTGCGGGGCCTAAAAGACACCTATGAACGTTATCACGGGGTTCAGATTTTAGATACCGCGCTGGTGGCCGCCGCGACCCTGTCCAACCGTTATATTTCTGATCGGTTTCTACCCGATAAGGCCATTGATCTGATTGATGAAGCCTGTGCCAAGATCCGCACCGAAATGGATTCCATGCCCGAAGAAATGGACGAGGTCAGGCGTAAAATGATGCAACTTGAAATTGAAGAAGTGGCGCTCAAAAAAGAAAAGGACAAACTTAGTAAGGAACGACTGGAACGGCTGCAAAAAGAACTGGTTGAATACAAAGAGCGTTTTAATACCATGAGCATTCAATGGGAAAATGAAAAACAGTCAGCGGATACCTTAAAATCCCTTCAGGAAGAACTGAACCAGCTTACCTACGAACGGGAAAAAGCCATTCGGGAAGGGGATTACCGCAAAGCTTCTGAATTGGAATACGGACTCATTCCGGAGAAAACGGCAAAAATTGAAGCGCTTAAACACAAAGCGGATGAAAAAGACGAGCAAGACAGTCTCAAACGGGAAAAGGTCACCGAAGAAGAAATCGCCGAGATCATTTCCGACTGGACCAATATTCCTTTGAGTAAGCTGGTATCCGGCGAGCGCGAGAAACTGCTGGCCCTGGAAGACACCCTGAAACAACGGGTCATCGGTCAGGAAGAACCGATTCTAAAAGTGGTTGACGCCATTATCCGATCCCGGGCCGGAATTAAAAATCCTAACAGCCCGATTGGTAGCTTTCTGTTTTTAGGCCCCACCGGGGTGGGAAAAACCGAACTGGCTAAAGCCGTGGCTGCGACCCTCTTTGACTCCGAAGAAAATATGATCCGCATTGATATGAGTGAATACATGGAAAAATTCTCAGTCTCACGGTTAATCGGAGCACCGCCGGGATATGTCGGTTATGAAGAGGGTGGGCAATTGACAGAAGCGGTCAGACGCAAACCATATTCAGTTATTTTACTCGATGAAATTGAGAAAGCGCATAAGGATGTTTTTAATATTTTGCTACAAATTCTTGATGATGGTCGGATTACCGACTCTCAGGGACGAACGGTCGATTTTAAAAATACCATTATCATCATGACTTCCAACATCGGTTCAGAATATCTGCTTGAAGGGATCAATGCTTTTGGCGAAATCACTGAAAAAACCGAGTCCGCGGTGATGGAGTTGTTAAAGAACTATTTCCGGCCGGAATTTTTAAACCGGATTGATGAAATTGTCCTTTATAAACCGCTTAACAAAGAAGCTATTGGCAAAATTGTGACCTTACTCCTGAAAGATTTACAAAAACGTCTGGAAGAACGTCAGATTACTGTCACCCTGACCCAGCAGGCCATCGATGCTGTTATTGAAATGGGCTTTGACCCGGCCTACGGGGCCCGACCACTGAAACGCTATTTACAGAAACACATTGAAACCATGGTTGGTAAAGAAATTATCAAGGGCAATGTCCACGAAGGACAGGCTATCGTTATTGATGTGGACCCCAACGGGGATTTTTATATGGCTTAAGATTAAAAGAGACCAAATTACCTTTTAGGATAATTTGGTCTCTTTTTCCGGTTTGATGTTATTCTGCTTAAAAAAGTGATGGATCAAAACAAAAAATTACTGATTTATTTAAGGGCTTGTAAAAAAAGTAAAATATTCATGAGAATAGTATCAGCGCTGGACTGTATTTTTTAGATGATAACGAATTCATCGCTTCGATTATTTGATATAATAATAACGAAATAAATCTATTTTCGGAGGTAGAAAATGCAAAAGATTATTATGTCTCCCAGCCGTTATGTTCAAGGTGCCGGAGAAGTTGGAAAATTGCCGGAACATGTGGGAAAATTTGGAACATCAGCCCTTGTCTTAATGAGTGGAACCATGATGCGAACCAAAGCGGAGGAATTGAAAGCGAGTTTTGAAGCTGCTGGAATTAAATTTACACCCGAAAAATTTAACGGAGAATGCTCCAAGGTCGAAATCGCCCGGCTACAAAAAATCGTAAAAGCAGAAGGCTGTGATGTGGTTGTTGGTGTCGGTGGGGGGAAAACCTTAGATACGGCTAAAGCAACGGCCCATTACGAAAAACTGCCCGTTGTTATTGCTCCTTCGATTGCTTCCACCGATGCACCTTGCTCGGCTTTATCCGTTCTTTATACCGAAGAAGGCGTTTTTGATGAGTATCTCGTCCTTCCTAAAAACCCTGAAATTGTTGTGATGGATACCGATATCATTAAAGCTGCTCCGGCTCGACTTTTTGTTGCCGGAATGGGGGATGCATTGGCGACTTATTTTGAAGCCAAGGCGACATTAGATTCGAATGGTACCACCATGTCAGGTGCTCACCCAACCCGATCGGCTTTAGCACTGGCAGAACTGTGTTATGATATTTTAATTGAAGATGGCTTAAAAGCTAAGTTGGCCGTAGAGGCCGCAACCTGTACCCCGGCGGTGGAAAATGTTATTGAAGCGAATACCTATCTCAGTGGTGTTGGTTTTGAAAGTGGTGGTCTGGCGGCCTGCCATGCCGTCCATAACGGTTTAACGGTCCTTTCTGAATGTCACCACATGTATCATGGGGAAAAAGTAGCCTTTGGAACCCTGGTTCAGCTTGTAATGGAAAACAGATCGCTTGAAGATATTGAAGAAGTTATTGATTTCTGCTTATCTGTCGGTTTGCCAATTACATTAGGAGAACTGGGTTGTACCGAACCAACCCCGGAAAAAATTATGGCTGTGGCTGTGGCTGCGGCTGACCCTGGCGAAACCATTCATAATATGCCTTTTGATGTCGATGCCGACACTGTTTATGCAGCGATTATGGCAGCAGATGCACTGGGGCGTATGTATTTGTGCGATTAAGAATGTGATTAAGTAGTAGAATAAATTAAAAACGGAATAAAAACAGAATAAATTAAGATCTGATTAAAGGCCAAAACCCCATTTTTGTTTGGGATTTTGGCCTTCTTTTTTTGTAGAGGTTGACGGACCTGCATTTAGTAAGCGTTATTTTAGTAAGTTTTATTATAATAGATGAACATCTTTTAAAAGGCAAATGATAACATCATCTAAACCAGCGGGTCAAACAGTTCTCTGGTTTTTGTCAGCATTTCCCGGATCGGGAGATTGTAGGGACAGCGGGGCTCGCATTCGCCGCAGGAAACGCAATCCGAGGCATTAGCTGCAAAGCTGCGGTAGCGGTCGAGAGCCCATTCTTCCAGATCATAACGGCGGTAATAGCCCTCTACAATAAACTGCATCGGAATATCGATGCCTTGGGGACAGGGGGCGCAATAACCGCAGCGGCGGCAAAAGGTTTTGCCCAGGGCTTTAGCGTCGGCTTCAAGGGTTTGACGTTCGGTCTCAGACAAAGGAACAAAATCATTGCCAATTTTGGCGTTGTCCAAAACCTGTTTGACCGAATCCATACCGGGGATCAAAACCGAAATATTAGGATTCTCAGCCACCCATCGGAGGGCATAATCGGCATTCATAAAGGCGCCGCCAGCGAGCGGTTTCATAATGATGACCCCCACATTGCTAAGCTTTGCTTTTTCAAAAAGAGGCGCGCCACGGTTTTCAACGATATTATAGGGAAACTGAATGGTTTCAAAACGATCGTCTTCCAGTGCCCGTTCTAACACCTCATAACTGTGAGAGGTGATCCCGATATGTTTAATCAATCCCTGTTTTTTACAGTCGGCCAATGCGTCATAACCGCCCCCCGGCCCCATGATGGTTTCATAGGCGGCCATGGTTTTGGCATTATGAAACTGGTAGAGATCGATGCAATCGGTTTGGAGATCGCAAAGACTGGCTTTTACATCGGCGATGACATCATCGTAGCGAAGCTGCGGCGTTTTGGTGGCCAGAAAAAAATGTTCCCGACCCCATTGTTTAAGGGCTTCCCCAATCATTTTTTCACTATTTGTGTAAGCTCTGGCTGTGTCAATGAAATTGACGCCTTCTTCAATCAGGTTTTCAATGATCTCATCGACTTCCCATTGGTTACAGCGTTGAATTGGAATACCACCAAACCCAATAAGGGACACTTCTAATCCGGTTCTTCCCAATAGTCGCGTTTCCATTTTACACCTCTTCTTTTCTTGATTTTGCTTATTTTAACATATCAAATAAAAAAAGTCACCTCTTATGAAGGTGATGACAGAAGATTCGCCAAATTTCAACATTCTTTCAGAATGACGGAGAGACATCATTTGACACGCTATTCCGTAATGTAGTAAAATGAAAATACATCTCAATCGTATTAGAAAGAAGGTAAAGAAATGAGTATTCAGTTCGATTTCTCTTATGCAAATATAGACGCCAGTGAATTTGAAAGTCGGTTTGACCAGTTAACGACGGTCAATGATCAATTAATGAATAAAACCGGGGTCGGTAATGAATTCCTTGGTTGGGTTGACTATCCGGTAAAATATGATCATGACGAATTTGCCCGCATCAAAGCGGCGGCAAAAAAAATTAAGGAGCGCTGTGATGCCTTGGTTGTTATTGGTATCGGGGGATCTTACCTGGGTTCCAAGGCAGTGATATCGGCATTGACCAGTCCTTTTTATAATGAAGAACCACGAGGCATGCGAAAGGCACCTAAAATTTATTTTGCCGGACAGAATATCAGCGGAAAATATTTAGAAAATCTGTTGGCGTTACTAAAGGATCAGGAAGTCTGTGTCAATGTGATTTCAAAATCCGGTACAACCACGGAACCCGCGATGGCGTTCCGCTTTTTTAAGAAATTTCTGGAAGAAAAATATGGCAAAGATGAAGCGAAGGAACGCATTTTTGTCACAACGGATCAGGCTAAAGGGGCACTAAAGTTTATGGCCGACGAAGAAGGCTATGAGACCTTTGTAATTCCCGATGATGTGGGCGGGCGTTACTCGGTTTATACCGCGGTCGGTTTGCTTCCCATCGCTGCGGCTGGAATTGATATTGATGCGTTGATGGAGGGGGGAAGATCCGGTTATGAGGATTATAATAAACCAGAGTTTGAAAAAAACCCCTGTTTTCAATATGCGCTGTATCGGAATGTTCTTTATAATCGGGGTAAAAATATTGAAATTTTAGTCGATTACGATCCCTCACTGGAGTATCTGTCTGAGTGGTGGAAACAATTATTTGGTGAAAGTGACGGAAAAGATGGCAAGGGTCTCTTCCCGGCCTCGGTTCATTTTTCCACAGACCTTCACTCGCTGGGCCAAATGATCCAGGATGGCCCGAAGAATCATTTTGAGACGGTGATTGTCATTGACGACGATCAATCGGATATCAAAGTTTTTAACGATGAAAAAAACCTCGAAGGACTCAATTACCTGGCCGGTTGGGAAATCGATGCGGTGAATGAAAAAGCCTTTATGGGGACATTATTGGCACATGTAGATGGCGGCGTCCCGAATGGGGTTATTCATCTAAAAAAACTGGATGCTTTTCACATTGGCAAGCTGATTTACTTTTTCGAGAAGGCCTGTGGTTTAAACGGCTATCTGTTAGGGGTAAATCCCTTTGATCAACCAGGGGTAGAAGCGTATAAGAAAAATATGTTTGCGCTACTCCATAAACCGGGATATGAAGAGTTGACAAAAGAACTGGAAAAACGTTTTTAAGAAGGTCAAGTTATTTTGTTTAAATGCGGCAGAGTGAAAATAAAGTAAAAAAAGTTTAACAAGGAACGCAAGACATAACGTTACAATTATGATACAATATCGAAAAATCTAATACAAAATATCTATAACCTCTGCAGATTAAGAAGCATAATTTATGAAATTTGCAGTTGGAATAGAAAAAATACGGAATTAAAGGGCAAAACTGTTGTGAAATAGTGACGCAAAGCTAAAGGGACTTTTATAAGTTAGCCAGTTACTCAATTAGATTTGACAATTTAGGAGGTAGCGGTGAAGACTTATAACGAAAAAAAGTTATTAATCCTCAGCTTTGCGTTGTTTTTTTTGGTCATGATGGTTTTTATAGTTCACTCAGTTTCTTTTTTTCAGCTTTCTGATCAGGCGATTTTTGGTATTCTGTTTTATAGTTTTTCGTTTATAGGCATTTTTTTTATCAGCCTGACCAGTAATTATTTTGTTTTTAAGCTAAAGAAAGAAATCTTAAAATTAAAGCGGATGCAGGATGTTGACTTTTTGACGGGCTGTCCCAATTGGATCAAGTTTAAACGCGACGTCGAAACGCTGGTTAAAAGAGACCAGACCCAACCCTATGCCATGATCATTTTTGATGTCGATAAGTTCAAGGCGATCAATGATTTATACGGCGATCAGACAGGTAATGAGGTTCTGACGGCAATTGCCCGGATTTTAGAAGAACACCTTGAAACAAATGAGTTGTTTTCGAGAATCGCAACCGACAATTTTAGTGTTTTAATGAAATATAAAGGTTACGGGCAGTTTTCTCAGCGGGTCGAAAAACTGATTCACGAGATTAGTGGCTATTCTCCCAAGTTTATCATTGGTATTTCGATGGGCATTTATCTCATTGAGGAAGACAGGGATATCCATACCCTTAGCGATCGGGCCAATATGGCCAAACGTTCGATAAAGGATAACTCCCAGGTGAGTTACGCCTTTTATGATGACGGGATGCGTCACAGCATGATGATTGAGAACGCGATTGAAAATAGAATGGAAATGGCCTTGCGTAATCGTGAGTTTGAAGTATATCTTCAGCCTAAGTATTTGTTTTCAGATGAGCACATAATCGGCGCAGAGGCGTTGGTACGGTGGAATGATCCTAAACGGGGCATCTTGCCGCCCAATGATTTTATTCCCCTGTTCGAGAAAAATGGGTTTGTGAAAAAAATCGATACCTATATGTTTGAAGAAGTGTGTAAACTGCTACAAAAATGGAAAAAGGAAATGGATCAACTGACAAATATGATTATTTCGGTTAATTTTTCCCGGCTCCACCTGGAAAATACGTTATTGCCGGAGGAATTGCTGGCCATTGCCAATCGCTATCACATCGATCCGAAGATGATTGAAATTGAATTAACGGAAGGAACTGTTTTTGACAATGAAAATCAGATGGTTGCGATTATGAACCATTTAAAGGCTTCCGGGTTTCATATTTCGATTGATGACTTTGGACGAGCCTATTCATCGCTCAATACCCTTAAAAATCTGCCGGCAGATATTTTAAAGCTCGATAAAGCTTTTTTTACCGAAGATAATGCGCGGGGAAAAAAGATTATTACCAGTATGTTGAACATGGCTAAGGATTTAGATCTGATCACGGTTGCCGAAGGGGTTGAGACTCAGGAACAGGTCGATTTCTTAAAAGAAAAAGGTTGCGATATTGCTCAGGGTTTCTTTTATGCCAAACCCATGAATGTCATTGAATTTGAAGATTTTGTCAATAAAAAACTGAAATCGGCTTAGGCTGATTTCAGTTTTTTGAGGTGTTGGCGTTTTATTGATGTTAAGAAAGTGTTTGACAAAAAAATGTTCTTACTCGGATGCATTTTCGAAATTAAGACCACCACAGGTGATATCGGCAAAAACGGAAAGAGCTACCGAATGATCGGGGTCCACACAAACCGTATTGTCGGCAATGCCGCCAAATTTACAGGTATCAACAATTTTTAATTTAAAATTATCGGGAACGATGATGTTCAGACCGCCGCTGATGATACTGATATCCATGCGATAATGGTCTTTTTTAGTAACGACATCTGAAAAGTCAAGCTGCATGCCGCCAAAGAAAGCTCCGATTTTTGTATCCTGCATGGTCTGATCCCGATAATCTTTCATTTTTCCGCCGTACAGAACGGTTTCATCCAAGGAGTCAGCACTGTTGTCAAGGCTCGCTTCAAATTCCTTGCCTTTTTTGATCACGCAAGCATGATAAAGGGCGATCCCAGTTGCAAAAACAACACCTGTTCCGATGAGTAGCTTTTTAATTTTCATGGTCTTTCCTTCCTGTTCTTTTTTATTTAGTTTATCATGATTTCAATAATAACCGTACCTTTTTTTGTTTTTTTTAAGAACTTCACCGATAATTTTAACTTAAAATAAAGATACTATGCTATAATATTTAAAGCTTCTATTCAGTTTTTCTGAATAAATAACAGTAAAAGAAAGGTCTCAATGGAAACAAAAAAGTATTATGATGAGTTTGAAACCATTGTTGGCGATATATTAACACACAGTGAATTCCAAAAATTAAGGGAAATTGATCATCATGGCAATGGTTTATATGAACACGCTGTTGCAGTGGGGTATTATTCCTATCGCGTAGCCAGATTTTTAAGGATGGATTACGCATCCGTTGCGAGAGGGGCAACACTCCATGATTTTTTTCTGGAAGCATGGCAGGGTAAGGTTAAAACAGGCAAAGGGCTCAGTCGGATTAAGGAAATGCATGGCTTCTCCCATCCTAAAGTAGCACTTGAAAATGCCGAAAAATATTTTGATATCGATCAGCGCCAGGCAGATATGATCGTGAAACATATGTTTCCCCTGACACTTATTCCCCCGACAAACCTGGGCAGCTGGGTTGTTACCGCGGTGGATAAATTTGTGGCCACCAATGAACTGGTTTTTAAAAATACCCAGCCCATCAAACGGCTTAAAAGTATGATGTCCAGAGCTTAATCGGCAGCTTGCCTTAAGCATTTCTATGACACAAATCAATAAATTTGACGGAGGAACTATGATCGAAGAACAGATTGAACGAGCAAAGGCCCATTTTGGAGAGGTGATCAAAGAACAATTGACACGGATTGAAAAAATGAAGATTCAAAAGGATTTTACCGATTTCACAGCAAAAGATAGAATTATTATTGGTATTGTTGGTGGCGATGGGATTGGTCCATTTATCACATCAGAAGCCCAACGGGTTTTAGAATTTCTACTGGCGGATGATGTTAAAACCGGAAGAATTGTCTTTAAAACCATCGACGGCTTAACCATTGAAAATCGCGCGGCTTGTGGAAAAGCGATTCCGGATGAGGTTTTAGCAGAACTTAAAACCTGCGATGTCATCTTAAAAGGACCCACAACGACACCGCGAGAAGGAGATCCCTGGCCAAATATCGAAAGTGCCAATGTGGCCATGCGCCGCGAGTTGGACTTATTTGCCAATGTGCGCCCGGTTTCTGTTCCGGAAAAGAATATCGACTGGACTTTTTATCGGGAAAATACTGAAGGTGCTTATGCAGTTGGTAGCAAAGGGATCCATGTTAACAATGATTTAGCCATTGATTTTACCGTCACCACCCAGGACGGCTCAGAGCGAATCATTAAGGCGGCCTTTGATTTTGCCCAAAAATCCGGAAAAAATAAGGTAACAGTCGTTACCAAAGCCAATGTCATTAAAACAACGGATGGTAAATTTTTAGATACAGCCAAAGCGATTGCCAAGAATTATCCCACCGTGGAAATGGATGACTGGTATATTGACATCATGACTGCCAAATTAGTAGATGAAAAGCGTCGGAGTCAATTTAAGGTAATGGTACTACCCAATCTCTATGGTGATATCTTAACTGATGAGGCGGCTGAGTTCCAGGGCGGTGTCGGTACCGCTGGTTCAGCTAACATCGGCAAGCAATATGCGATGTTTGAGGCCATCCATGGGTCAGCCCCAAGAATGGTCGAAGAGGGTCGTGGACAATACGCCGATCCCTGTAGCATTATACGTGCCGCCGGAATGCTGCTCGTGCATATTGGTTATAGCCAAAAAGCAGAACAGCTTCAAAAAGCTTTGGATATCTGCGGTTTATACGAAAAGAAACTGGTGCTGACTGGCCGTGAGACAGGTGCTACCGGTTCAGAATATGCCAATTACGTAATGGAAACATTGTCCAACCCGAAGTTGGACGTGATTTATAAAAATTTCATCTAATTAATGAGGGGCGTCTTTTATGACGTCCTTTTTTTGCGGCATCAATTAAAATATAGTAGGAGGCTATCATGCTGGAGAAAATTGATTTAGGGGTTACAATCGACAAAGAAACCTATCGTCAGGAAAAAGAACGACTGACGACCCGGTTAGGCGAGTTACAGCGGACTCTCCATGATATGGGGATACCGGTTTTAGTTCTTTTTGAGGGCTGGGATGCGGGCGGCAAGGGGACACTCATTAATGAACTGCTGATGCCTATGGATCCGCGATCGTTTCGGGTTTATAACTTTAAGAAGCAGGAAAATGAGGAGGAGTTATTTCGCCCGTTCTTATGGCGCTATTGGACCAAAACACCGGAGGAGGGGCAAATCACAATTTTTAATCGCAGCTATTATAGCGATTTGTTTTATCGTAAATCGACAGATACCATTTCGATGCAAAGGCTGATGAAACAGGCCAATGAATTCGAACAAACCCTATCTGAGGATGGGATGATTATTTTTAAGTTTTTTATTCATATCAGTAAAAAAGAACAAAAAAAACGGTTTGACAAATTGCTCGATAATGATGTCACGGCCTGGCGGGTTACGCCCCGGGATAAAAAAGAAAATAAGCATTATGATAAACTATATAAGAAGGTGAATCGGGGACTGGAACTGACCGATAACGATTGTGCTCCTTGGGCGATTATCGAAGGTGAACAAAAAGACTACGCTCTGATTAAAGTTCTGAGTATATTGGAAAGACGTCTGGAAAAAGCGATTAATGACGTAAAAATGACGCCAAAAATAAAACTTACGCCACTGATTGAGGTTGGAGATAAGCCTTTTCAATCGAAAATACTTGACGGGATTGTACTTGACCAGGTTATCAGTGAAGAAGCGTATCAGAGTCAGATAAAAGAATATCAGAAACAAATCCGGCTATTGCAATTTCAGTTGTACCGGGAACGGATTCCCATGATTATCGGGTTTGAAGGCTGGGATGCCGCCGGCAAGGGTGGCTGTATCAAACGGCTAACTAGAAACCTGGACCCCAGAGGTTATACGGTCTATCCAACAGCCAGTCCCAGCGATATTGAAAAAAAGCACCATTACCTCTGGCGCTTCTGGCGGGACATCCCTAAAAATGGTCATATCGGCGTATGGGATCGAACCTGGTATGGTCGGGTGATGGTGGAGCCGATTGAAGGTTTTTGCACCCAGGAAGAATTTGATCGGAGTTATCGGGAAATTAACGAATTTGAAAAACAACTCTCCGACTGGGGTGCCATCGTCATTAAGTTCTGGTTGCAAATTGATCAGGATGAACAGTTGAGACGCTTCACCGATCGGGAAGGAAATCCTGATAAGGAATGGAAAATCACTGAAGAAGATTGGCGGAATCGGGAAAAGTGGGAGCTTTATAAAATAGCAGTGGATGACATGCTACTAAAGACATCAACGGTCGATGCACCCTGGGTTATCGTGGAAGCTCAAAGTAAATATTATGCCCGGATCAAGGTTTTAAAGCAAACCATCGCTGCGATCGAAAAACGCTTAGACAATTAGGTAAGTCACTTTTTATCGATTATAATAATCGATAAAAAGGTTGCGCCTTAAACAATCACGCCTGTTTGTCGCACTTGATGGTCAGGCGTGAAGTAAATTATAGAAATAATTGAGATCGTTATTGTTGCAACCGATTGAACACACAGGTGTTAAAGACTAACAATGAGAGCCGTATGTTTTTAAGTTTATTTTGATTTTACCTCAGTTTTTCAATGGAAAAATCGGATTGCATAAATAAATAAAGTGCGGGAGCGAATAGGCACCAATAGTAATTAAATATTTAAAGTGATTTATTAGTATAACAAAAAGATCTATCATTATTCACTGAAAACGTTTAATTTGCTTGAAAAGTCAGGTATAATGATTTCAATAGTTTTAATAGAAAGGAGATTACATGGATTCAATTGATATTGAAATCCTTAAGTTGTTGCAGAAGAATGCACGAGTTACAGCTTCCGAAATTGCCAGTGAAGTCAGTTTATCGGTTCCTGCAATCAGCGAACGAATAAAAAAATTAGATTCTTCCGGAATCATTCAGAAGTACACCATTATCCTGTCGACTCAAAAGATGAATAAAAATCTGGTCGCCTACATGTTTATATCCCTTAAACACCCAAATTATATTGAAGGCTTTGTTGAATTGGTGGAGAATGAGAATGAGATCATTGAATGTGATTATCTGGCCGGAGATTATGATTATTTAATTAAAATTATTACTAAAGATACTAAAAGTCTTGAAGCAGTGTTGAATCGCATTAAAACAGTTACCGGGGTACAAAAGACAAAAACGATTGTAACCCTGTCAACCGTAAAAAATACATACTCCATTCTTCCCTACGAAGACACGAATATGTAAGATTTTTTTAATTAAGTTTACAAATTTATATTATAAAACAGGAGGTTTTATCATGATTGTAGGTATTCCAAAAGAAATTAAGAACAATGAGTCACGTGTATCCGTAACACCAGCAGGTGTGCATGCCCTAGTAGCGAGTGGCCATAAGGTACTTGTCGAAACAAAGGCTGGCCTTGAAAGTGGAATTGAAGATCAGGAATATGTAGCAGAAGGGGCCGTTATTTTAAATCAGGCGAAAGAAGTATTTGAACAAGCTGATATTATTGTAAAAGTAAAAGAACCGATTGAGTCTGAATATGAACTGATGAAAGAAGGCCAAACCTTATTTACTTATCTACACCTTGCACCAAACCTGCCTTTAACCGATATATTAGTTAAGAAAAAAATTACCGGGATTGCTTATGAAACCGTACAATTGCCAGACCGATCACTACCACTATTGATCCCAATGAGTGAAGTTGCGGGAAGAATGTCTGTCCAGGTTGGTGCTACTATGCTGCAGCGTTATCACGGTGGTGTTGGGATGTTACTTGGCGGTGTTACCGGTGTATTACCAGCAGAGGTCATGATAATTGGTGCGGGTACTGTCGGTATGAACGCTGCAAAAATGGCAGTTGGTCTGGGCGCGCATGTTACCGTTATTGATATCAGCAAACCAAGATTAACCTATGTGGATGACGTCTTTAATGGTCGCGTTTCCACATTAGTCAGTAATCCCTACAACATGGCCGAACTGACCAAAAAATCTGATCTGCTTATCAGTGGCGTCTTAGTTGCTGGCGAAAAAGCGCCAAAACTGGTCACTGAAGAGATGGTTAAAAACATGAAAAAGGGATCTGTTATTGTTGATGTCGCCATTGACCAGGGCGGATCGGTTGAAACCATTGATCACAGCACAACTCACGATGATCCCTGCTTTGAAAAACATGGCGTTATCCATTATTCAGTAGCCAACATGCCTGGTGCTGTTCCCAAAACATCCACCTATGCACTGACGGGATCGACCCTGCCATATTTACTGGCGATTGTTAACAAGGGACCTGAAGCGGCAATGAAAGAAGATCCTGCTTTACTTTTAGGTTTAAACACTTACAAAGGTCATGTTACCTGCAAAGGTGTTGCTGAAGGCTTAAACAAAGAATATGTGCCCGCAGACGAATTGCTATAGGTTTAAATGTAGCATCGAGAGATTTTAAAAAGATGGATCTTAAAAACTGACTGCAGGGCGACACTGTTTTAATTAACAGTGGAGCCCTGCCTTTAAAAAAATTCTGCACAAAAGTGTAATCGATAACACTGAACTTTTAAATTTAAAGGGGGCAATATGAATTTTTCGGATATCATTTCAGCTGTAAATAACTTTGTTTGGGGACCCATTATGCTGGCACTACTAATGGGGACCGGGATCTTTTTAACCGTGCGCTTAAAGTTTGCACCATGGCTCAACCTGGGCTTTGCCATTAAATCAGTCTTTACCAAAACGGATAAATCCAAAAAAGACGATTCAAGCGGTGACATTTCACCCTTCCAATCCCTGATGACAGCCCTGGCGGCCACTATTGGCACCGGGAATATCGTTGGCGTCGCAACGGCGATGGTCCTGGGAGGACCGGGTGCCCTGGTGTGGATGTGGATTTCAGCATTGTTTGGACTTTCGACCAAATATGCTGAAAGTGTACTGGCGGTAAAATACCGGGAAACCAATGCCAAAGGCGAAATGGCCGGTGGTCCCATGTATGCGATGAAAAATGGCTTTAAAAACAAAAAAATCGGTTTAGCGCTCGCATTTTTGTTTGCACTATTTGCCACCGTGGCATCGTTCGGGATTGGCAACATGACCCAGGCTAACTCAATTTCAGGGGCAGTATTTGGTACTTTTGGCGTACCCACCTGGATATCGGGCCTGATACTAACGGTGTTGTCATTTTTAGTTATTCTCGGTGGCATCAAGAGCATTGGTAAGGTGACAGGGGTCATTGTTCCATTTATGGCAGTGTTTTACGTTTTAGCAGCACTTGTTGTTATCATCATCAATATTCAAAACGTACCAGCAGGTATTGTGGAAATCTTTACGATGGCCTTTTCACCGACAGCAATGGCTGGCGGCGTGGGCGGAACGATTGTTGCAACCATGTTGACATCGATGCGTTGGGGTGTCGCCCGGGGCGTGTTCTCAAATGAAGCAGGTCTTGGTTCAGCACCAATTGCCGCTGCCGCAGCAAAAACGGATCATCCTTCACGACAAGGTTATATCAATATGACAGGAACTTTTTTTGATACCATCTGTGTCTGTACAATTACAGGTCTAGTTATTGCCTCTTCTGGCGCCCTGGGTACAATGGACGCGACTGGTGAACTTTTAATGGGAGCAAATCTTACCATTGCCGCTTTCCAGTCCGCTCTGGGTCCTGTTGGTGGCTATATTGTAACGGTAGGAATTGCCCTCTTTGCATTTTCAACCATTCTGGGTTGGGAGTATTACGGTGAAAAGTCATTGGAGTATTTAATTAAAGCACCAATTGCCGTCACAGTTTATCGGATTCTTTACTGTCTTGTTGTCTTTGTTGGCGCTACCACAGCTCTTGAAGTTGTCTGGAATTTATCAGATGCCATGAATGGCTTAATGGCCATACCAAACCTAATCAGTTTGCTGGTTTTAAGCAGTGTTGTTGCCAAAGAGTGTTCTGAATTCCAGTCAGATTTCTTAGTACCAGAGAAACTGGCGCTTAAAGAAGCTAAAAAGAAATAGTGATTTCGATTCAATTAATTGAGTAAAAAAAGTTATCAATTCACAAAAATTACTGTTGATGAACTGTTAATGATTATTTTAACAGTTCATCCGCAGTAAATTATTGTGAAAAAGTAATTTGAAAGGATATAAGTTTTCAAACATACGACCATATCTTAATTAAAGAAATTTAAACCATCAAAAGGTTAACATTAATCGTTTTCTGATAAATCAGTGAAAATTTACCAATAAATCGTAACAAAAAATTACCCATGCTAAAGTGTATACACCCAAAAATTAATATGATATAATTTCATAGATAAAATTTTGCTATTTAAATCTACAAAAAAACATTTAGTTTTTAATTTCAAGGAGGAAAATCATGCCAAAAAAAATGATGACAATGGATGGAAACACTGCTGCCGCACATGTTGCTTACGCGTTTACCGAGGTTGCCGCAATTTTTCCAATTACACCTTCATCCCCGATGGCTGAGTATGCCGATGTTTGGGCGTCTCAGGGACGAAAAAATATCTTTGGAGAAACAGTAAAAGTTTCCGAAATGCAATCTGAAGGTGGTGCTGCTGGTGCAGTTCACGGTTCATTAGCTGCGGGAGCCTTAACCACAACCTTTACTGCTTCTCAGGGACTTTTACTGATGATTCCGAATATGTATAAAATTGCTGGTGAATTATTGCCAGGTGTTTTTCATGTTACTGCCCGTACCTTGGCTGCTCAGGCACTCTCGATTTTTGGAGACCATAGCGATGTAATGGCTTGTCGTCAAACGGGTTTTGCTTTACTGGCTTCCGGCGGTGTTCAGGAAGTAATGGATCTTGCTGCGATTGCTCACTTGGCTGCCATTAAAAGCCGGATCCCGTTTATGCATTTCTTTGACGGTTTCAGAACGTCACACGAAATTCAAAAAATCGAAGTTATCGATTATGATGTGTTTAAAAAACTGGCTGACTTTGAAGCGATTCAGGCATTCCGCGACAATGCCCTAAATCCTGAACATCCGGTCACGCGGGGAACGGCTCAGAATCCTGATATTTTCTTCCAGGCCAGAGAAGCATGCAATCCCTTCTATGATAATATCCCGGCAATTGTGGCTGACTATATGGAAAAAATTTCAGCTGAAACCGGCCGCGAGTATCATTTATTCGATTACTATGGCGCAGCGGATGCCGAAAATATTATCGTGGCGATGGGTTCGGTAACAGATACCATCGAAGAAACGATTGATTATTTATTGACCCAGGGAGAAAAAGTCGGACTGATCAAGGTTCGTTTATTCAGACCTTTTGCCCCGGAATATTTATTAAAAGTATTACCAAAAACAGCTAAAAAGATTGCTGTTTTAGACCGTACAAAAGAACCCGGCTCATTGGGCGAACCTTTATACCAGGATATTTGCACCGTATTCTACGGCAAAGAATTCCAGCCACTGGTCGTTGGCGGCCGCTATGGTTTAAGCTCTAAAGATACCACTCCAACGCAGATTAAAGCTGTTTACGATAATTTAAAATTGGATCAACCCAAAGACAAATTTACGATCGGGATTGTTGATGATGTAACTCACACAAGTCTTGAATTACCCGAAGATATCTTTACCGTTCCGAAAGGAACAAAAGGATGTAAATTCTGGGGTCTTGGTTCTGACGGAACCGTTGGTGCCAATAAATCAGCGATTAAGATTATTGGCGATCATACCGATTTGTATGCTCAGGGTTATTTCTCCTATGACAGTAAAAAATCCGGTGGGGTTACCGTTTCGCACTTGAGATTTGGTAAAAAACCAATCAAATCAACGTACTTAATTGTAAACTCGGATTTTGTTTCCTGCTCAACCCAAGCCTATGTTCACCAGTATGACCTGTTAAAAGGTTTGAAAAAAGGCGGGACCTTCCTGCTTAACACCGTTTGGGAACCAAACGAGCTGGATGAAAAATTACCAGCTTCGTTAAAGAAATATATTGCTGATAATGACATTAATTTCTATACCATCAATGCCACAAAAATTGCCGAAGAAATTGGGCTGGGCCGTCGAACCAATATGATTATGCAGTCCGCCTTCTTCAAATTGGCTGACATTATTCCAATTGAAGATGCCGTTAAGTTCTCTAAAGCCGGTATTTTGAAGTCTTATGGAAACAAAGGCCAGAAAATTGTTGATATGAATAATGCTGCCGTTGACAAGGGCATTGACGCCTTGGTTAAGATTGATGTTCCAGATTCATGGAAAGCTCTCAGTGCTGAAGCCATCGCCAAAGAAAATGTACCAGAATTCATTTCGAAAATACTTCGTCCGATAAACCGCTTAGAAGGCGATGATATCCCTGTTTCAGCTTTTGTAGGCGGGGAAGATGGAACCTTTATGTCGGGTTCATCAGCTTACGAAAAACGGGGAATCGCTGTAAATGTACCAAAATGGATTCCGGAAAATTGTATCCAATGTAACCAATGTTCATTTGTCTGCCCACATGCAGCGATTCGTCCAGTACTGGTGGATGCCGGTGAAAAAGCAGCGGCACCGGAAGGTTATACAACAATCAAAGCAAACGGAAAACAATTTGATGGTTTAGAATATCGTATCCAGGTTAGTACCTTGGATTGTACCGGATGTGGCAACTGTCAAGACGTTTGCCCAGCTAAAACAAAAGCTTTGGTAATGGAACCAATCGATACCCAGGCGGCCCAAATCCCAATGTGGAACTATTCGACGACCGTAAAAATTAAAGATAACCTGATGAATAAGGCCACCGTCAAAGGGAGCCAATTCTGTCAACCGTTGCTTGAGTTCTCGGGTGCCTGTGCAGGTTGTGGCGAAACACCATATATTAAAACCATTACCCAATTATTTGGCGATCGAATGATGGTTGCTAACGCGACGGGTTGTTCATCCATCTGGGGTGCTTCCTCACCATCGACACCTTACTGCGTCAATGCTGAAGGAAAAGGACCCGCCTGGGCAAACTCTTTATTTGAAGATAATGCCGAGTATGGATTTGGAATGATGCTGGCTACTGAAAAAATGGCTGACACCATTGAAAGCTACCTAAAAGAAATGATCGCTGGCGATGCACCAGAAGCAGTAAAAAGCGCGGCTCAAGCCTGGATTGACAGTCGAAAAGACGCTGAAAGCTCAAAAATTGCCTCGGCAAAACTGGTAGAAGCTCTAACCGCTTATACACCAGGTGAAGCATTAGCGACCCAAGCCAAGTTTATTCTTGACAATCAGGCTTACCTGATTAAAAAATCTCAATGGGTCTTCGGTGGTGACGGCTGGGCCTACGATATTGGCTACGGTGGACTGGATCATGTCTTAGCCTCTAACAAAAACATAAATATTTTCGTGTTGGATACAGAAATCTACTCCAACACTGGTGGTCAGGCTTCTAAATCGACACCTACTGCTGCAGTGGCACAATTTGCATCAGCAGGAGAACGGATCAAGAAAAAAGATCTTGGCATGATGGCGGCCACCTATGGTTACGTCTATGTTGCTCAGGTTGCCATGGGTGCTGATAAGAACCAATTTATGAAAGCCCTTCAGGAAGCGGAAGCATATGATGGTCCTTCACTGATTATTGCCTATGCACCTTGTATCAACCATGGCATTAAAGGCGGTATGAGCCGTACCCAAACCCACGAAGCATTTGCAGTGGAAGCGGGCTACTGGCACCTGTACCGATTCAACCCAAGCTTAAAAGAAGAAGGTAAAAATCCATTTATCCTGGATTCCAAGGAACCCGATATGGACAAATTTACGGAATTCCTGGATTCAGAAGTTCGTTATACCTCATTAAAACTGACCTTCCCAGAAGTTTCGGAAACCCTTTATGATAAGGCAAAAGAAGAAGCAATGGAACGTTACATGGGTTACAAACAAAAAGCAGATATGTAAATTAAATAATAAAAAGAGAAATCCTTTGGGGTTTCTCTTTTGTTTAACCATTTAAAAAAGCGCTATTGGTCTTGACCAATAGCGCTTTTTTGGTGGATACCATCACTAGGAGTGGTGGTATCCGTGAAAAATTTAGCAATGTTGAGGTGAGGGGTGTCTTCGCTTGAATCCTTCCAGGTCATCATCGGGGTTATAAACGGTTAAGAGCATTTTGTCTAAATCAAAATCAAAATCAAAGTTCGTGTCTGATTTTAAATCTTCGAGAACAGCCATAATCATTTCACCATCGCCGACATCATCCATGCTGAGAAGGGCTTTTCCATAATCATCAAATTTGGCAACTTTCACTTTTTCGTGAATGATTTCAATCATACGTTTTTTTTCCATAAATATACCTCTTTCTAAATAGTAGTGTTCTTAGTTTTTTAAATACCCCGATAAATGAATTTTATCCAATAAAAAATTGAAAGAGCGGCAAAACTTTATTTTTGTTTAAATTTTAAAATAAAGGATATTAAAACAAGGAGAATTCTATTTTACTTAGAATAGAGATAATAGACTCTTAAAGGTCAAGACTTTAAAAAAAGGAAAAAACAAATGACAACTTACTACTCCGAAGAATTGATACAATCGGTCATCGAAGCAAATGATATTGTCGATGTCGCTTCGGGTTACATGACCTTAAAACGAGTGGGGAACTCGTTTAAAGGCAAATGTCCGTTTCATAATGAAAAAACAGCGTCTTTCACGGTTTCGCGGGAAAAACAATTATACCATTGTTTTGGTTGTGGTGCTGGTGGCAATGTGATTACTTTTATTATGGAAATGGAAAAACTCCCCTTTGTCGATGCCCTAAAATTTCTGGCTGCCCGGGTAAACATGATTTTACCGGAAAAAAGCAATCAGCAGGAAGACCATCAGGCCTATGAGAAAAAGAAGCGCCTCTACGAATTGCATCGGGAAGCGGCTAATTACTATTATAAAATGCTTAAAACAAGTAAATTAGCGCGAGAATATCTGTTGCAAAGAGGGATTAGCCAAGAAACCATCAGAGCATTCGGTTTAGGTTATGCCAGTGAAGACTGGGGCCGATTAACCGATTTTCTTAACACCAAAGGCTTTTCCACAGCAGACATGCTGGATTCAGGCCTGGTTATGGCTTCGGAAAACAAGCGCCATTATGATCGGTTTCGGAGCCGGGTCATGTTTCCCATTGTTAATCCCCGGGGACAGATTGTTGGGTTTGGCGGTCGCCTGATGGCAACCGATCAAAATGGACCCAAGTATCTCAATTCCCCAGAAACCACCATCTTTTCTAAAAGCTATGAGCTCTATAACTTGAATCATTGTAAAAATTTCTTGGATGATGGGCGAATCGTAATTGTTGAAGGTTATATGGATGTGATTTCCCTTTATGAAAAAGGGATCAAGAATACTGTGGCAGCATTGGGTACGGCCTTTACCCCGTTTCATGGAAAAATTCTGGAGCGTTACGCTGGTGAGGTGGTTATTGCTTTTGATGGCGATAATGCTGGAAAATCGGCAACAGAAAAAGCGATGAAGATCTTGAAAAATACCAGTTTAAATGTTAAAATATTAAGCTTGCCAACAAATGAAGATCCCGATTCCTTTGTCCAGAGATATGGTCAACAGGGATTTAAGGACGCTGTTTCAAAGGCATTAACAATTGTTGAATACGAACTGGAATTGTTAAAAGGACACAATGATCTGTCCCAAACCGATGGCAGACTGCGTTATGGTAATGAGGCCATAAAAATATTAAGACAGCTTGAGACGTCAGTGGAAGTTGATTATTACAGCAAAATGGTTGCCGGTGAAACGGGAATCAATCAGGAAGTAATCCGTCGTGAGGTTCTGCGGTCAAAAACCCGAGCTGAGAATCCTTCGCCACTGGTGGAGATAACCCGCGACGCGGTATTGCTGCAAAAGATTCCTAAGGCTTATCAAAAAGCTCAGGAATTGGCGATCCGCTATTGCTTGGAAAGACCGGAAACAATAAATGAGTTTCCCATGGATTACCTGACGGAGCCCTTTTATAAGGACCTACTGCTAACTCTTTTTGAAAAGCGGAAAGCAGGGGAAAAAATTGAAGTCAATCAGATTATGTCACATTTTGATGCGTCAGAGGATGTCAAAAAATTAGTTGAGTTTATGATGAACGAGGATGAAGTCTCCCGGTCAGATTATCAAGATGCTTTGGAAATAATGAATCGTTTTTATAATGAAGCTCAGCTTGACAAACTTTCTGAACAAATAAAAAGAGAATCAGCCAATGGCAATGACGATGCAGTTGCCGGGCTTACCAATCAACTCATAGAGATTAAGAAAATGATGAAAGAAAACGGGAGGCACTAAAATGAAACAAGACAAAACAAAAACCGACGATGTGATCATAGTTACTGATGACAGCATCATTGAGATTGAAAAAGTCGCAATTGAGCTGATGCCGGAAGTGCAGCAGTTATTAAAACGCGGGAAAACGAAAGGGAATTTAAATAATCACGATTTTGAAGAAATCCTGGATAAAGCTGATCTTGATCCGGAGGAAATCGATTCAATCTATTTGTACCTGCAAAAAGAAGGAATCGAAATCGCTTTTACCGATCTCGAACTGGAAGCCCTGGAAGCGGCTGAACTTGAGGAAGAGAATCAGAAAGAAATTGAATTGGCAGATTCGGTCAGCGTTAATGATCCGGTTCGGCTATATCTAAAAGAAATTGGCAAGGTACCTTTACTAACCGGAGATCAGGAAATGACGCTGGCCCGCCGCATGGAAGCCGGCGATGATTCGGCCAAAAAAGAATTGGCTGAAGCTAACCTGCGTCTGGTCGTCAGTATTGCCAAGCGTTATGTGGGACGGGGGATGTCGTTTTTGGACCTGATCCAGGAAGGCAATCTGGGTTTGATCAAAGCGGTTGAAAAATTCGACTATACCAAGGGTTTTAAATTCAGTACCTATGCAACCTGGTGGATTCGGCAGGCGATCACCCGGGCCATTGCTGATCAGGCCAGAACCATCCGGATCCCGGTTCATATGGTCGAGACCATTAATAAACTAATCCGGGTTTCCCGCCAATTACTACAGGAATATGGCCGGGAACCAACCCCGGCAGAAATTGGCAAGGAAATGGGCTTTTCAGAAGAAAAAGTACGCGAAATTCAAAAGATCGCTCAGGATCCGGTTTCCCTGGAAACACCTATCGGGGAAGAAGAGGATAGCCATTTGGGCGATTTTATTCCCGACGAAGATGCCCCGGCACCAGCCGAAGCGGCTTCCTATGCGCTGCTAAAAGAACAGTTAATTGAAGTCTTAAACACGCTGACCGAACGGGAAGAAAAGGTGCTTAGGTTGCGTTTTGGCTTGGACGATGGCCGGGCCCGGACACTGGAAGAAGTGGGAAAAGAGTTCAATGTAACCAGAGAACGAATCAGGCAGATTGAAGCCAAAGCCTTACGTAAACTGCGTCACCCCAGCCGTAGCAAAAAATTAAAGGATTATTTAACCTAAAATGAAGATTAAGTTAAGTCCGCGGCTGGAGGTTATTGCCGATTGTGTTGACGGGGCCAAATTGATCGCCGATATTGGCACCGATCATGGCTATCTGCCGGTTTACCTGGTGGAAAACGCAATGGTTTCCCGGGTAATCGCCAGTGATACCAACTGGCAGCCGCTTAAAAAAGCCGAAAAAATTATTAATGAACAACAATTACAAAAACAGATAGAGACCCGACTTGGTTCGGGTCTTTCTGTGCTTAAACCCGGGGAGGTCGAGGCTGTTGTCATGGCTGGTATGGGGGGGCTGTTAATCCGGGATCTGCTCGAAGCCCAGCCGGAGGTGGCTCGGCAACTAAAAAAACTGGTGCTTCAGCCGATGAATAATCAGGCGGTGCTGCGAAAATATCTGGAAGCGACCGGGTTTCGTATTATTCGAGAAGATCTGGCCCGGGAGGGCGATCGGGTTTATGAGGTTATTGTAGCAGCACCGGGAAAGATGGTAATGACCAATCCGCTGGAATATGAATTGGGTTTTGAATTTTATACCAGTAAACATCCTTTACTCCTGCCACTGATCGAACGGAAAATTTTTTTGGAGCAGCAAATCGTTTTAAATACCGAGGGCAAAATCACTGCAGTTGCAAAAAAGCAATGGCAGGAGAGCAGTTTGTTTATTGAAAAACTGAATGAGGTGAAAAGATGTCTGTCAAACTAAATCAAATTATTCAAACAATTGAGGCGCTTGCTCCTGAAAAATTGGCCGAAGCGTGGGATAATGTGGGTCTCCAGGTAGGTTCCCGACAACAAAGCATTAAGCGGCTGCTGCTGACTCTGGATATCACGGCGGAAGTGGTTGCAGAAGCCATTGAAAAAAAGGTAGATCTCATTATTGCGCATCATCCGTTTATTTTTAAGGGTTTAAAAACCCTGTCAACAGACGGGGAAAAGGGTCAGATCATTGAAACGCTGATTAAAAATGAGATCGCTGTTTATGTGGCTCATACCAATTTGGATAAGGCGGCGAAAGGTCTTAATCACTACCTGGCCCTGCGGATGGGGCTCGATAAGATCAAAACGCTGGAACCTTCTAATCCGGCGCTTTATTATAAACTGGTAATTTTTTCGCCGCAGGAAGCCAGTCAGAAAATCATTGAGGTGTTAGGGAAAAACGGCGCCGGGACCATTGGCAACTATGACTATTGCACCTATCGCTCACCCGGTACTGGCACCTTCCGTCCGCTCGCGGGCGCCAAACCTTTTATCGGAGATCTCAATAAACTGTCCTGTGTCTCGGAAGATCGGATTGAAGCGATTGTGGCAGCGCCGGATTTAAAAAATCTGATTGCCGCCGTAAAAAGAAATCATCCCTATGAAGAAATGGCCTATGATGTGATCGTTCTGGAAAACGGGGGGCTGATCAATGAAAACGGATTGGGAAAAATTGGCGTGTTAAGCCAACCCATGACCGGGCTGGATTTTATTGCTCATACCAAAGACCGACTGGGCCTGGTGGCTTTACGAGGGGCAGGTAAGGTGCCGGATATCGTCCGGCGGGTGGCGATCTGTTCAGGGGCCGGAGCGGACATGATTGGACTGGCCAAAGCCAGACGAGCCGATGTGCTGATCACGGGTGATCTTAAGCATCACGATGGGCAACGAGCCCTGGAAAACAATATCTGGGTCCTGGATGCCGGCCATTACGGCACCGAGAAATGGGTAACCGATTGTTTCCGGCAACTGCTGGAAGCTGGTCTGGCAGACGCCTGCCCGGAAATGATTGTCGCCGAGTCGGCTCGGGATTTTATTGTAAATTATTAGGGGCTGAATAAAAAAACTTGAAATTTGAGCAAAGACAGGGTATACTACAGTGATTTAGTAAATCAGATAGTCGCACCCGGAGTAATCCGGTTGAGGAAAGTCCGAGCTCCACAGAGCATGGTGCCGGGTAACACCCGGTGGAGGCGACTCTAAGGCCAGTGCAACAGAAAGTAAACCGCCAGCAATGGTAAGGATGAAAGGGTGAGGTAAGAGCTCACCAGCGGTGTGGTAACACATCGGCTATGTAAACCCCACCTGGAGCAAGACCAAGAACGGACCTTGAAAGACGGCTGCTCGTCGTTGTCCTATGGTAGGTCGCTAGAATTTATTGGTAACAATAAATCGAGATAGATGACTATTTAAACAGAACTCGGCTTATAGATTTAGTAAATCACAAAAGTCAATTAGGACGATTGCAGAACCTGCAGTAGATTAGAGTTATCGGTAAACTACCGTACCGACAAATTGTTAATCTGTTGTTTGCTGCGGGATCGGACAGGTTTATCAACCTGTTCGCCCCGATGCAAACAACAGATGTAACAATTGTCGGTACGGGGTATAAATTTATCAATAGCCTTAGTCTAATACAGGACGCTGCAATCGTCTTTTGCGTTTTTTGATCGGGGGTTGTATAATAAAGTGAGATTTATGTGAGTGGGAGAAGCGATGAAGAAAAAAGAAGCCATCGAAAAAATGATCCAGAATAGTTTGAAAATGAACAAACCGGTGATCGGCGTGGCGGTGGGGTCCGGGCTTTTTGCCAAGCAGGCGGTTAAGGGCGGGGCTGATTTGCTGCTGGCCCTGAGTGCCGGGCGGTTTCGATCGGCAGGGATTCCTTCAATCGGCTGTATGATGCCATTTTCCAACAGTAATGAGTTGGTATTTGACTTTTCCAGCCGTGAAATACTGCCAAAACTTAAAGATCGGGCCGTGATCTGCGGAATTAACGCTACCGATCCCAACTATTCCCACCAGGAGCTGATTCAAAAAGTCCGGGAACTGGGCTTTAGCGGCGTCAATAATTTTCCGACGATTGGTCTGATTGATGGGCAATTCCGGGAATGGCTGGAGGAAAAAGGGCTGGGCTACGACCAGGAAATAGAATTTATGAAAAAAGCGGTGGCGGCCAATCTCTTTACCATTGCTTTTGTCTTTGATGAAAAACAGGCTCGAGCAATGACCCGGGTGGGTGTGGATGTGGTCTGTGCCCATTTTGGCTGGACCCGGGGAGGCGAAAAATCCGGCAAGGTTTTTTCCACCATTAATGAATGTCTGGAAATGACAGAAGCGATTTTTGCAGCAGTCGATCAGATCAATCCCCAAACTTACAAGATGATTTATGGCGGACCCATTAATTCTCCGGAGGATGCCTATTATTTTTATAAAAATTCCCAGACCATCGGTTACATTGGCGGCTCCAGCTTTGAGCGAATCCCCACTGAGCTGGCGATATCAGAAACGACCGATAAATTTAAAAATTATTATAAATTAAAGCAGGAAAACAAGCATTTAAAAAAAGAACTGTTAAAAAAGCGGGGCTTTGATGAAATTGTCGGCCAAAGCGTGATCATGCAGGACATGTATGAACTGATCAATAAGGTGGCCGATAAAGACGTCAATGTTCTAATTCAGGGCGAAAGTGGAACCGGGAAAGAACTGGTCGCTAAAGCGCTGCATTTTAACAGTAAACGTTGTCTGGGTTCGCTGATTAAGGTAAATTGTGCGGCCTTGCCGCCCAACTTGCTGGAAAGTGAGCTGTTTGGTCATGAAAAAGGAGCGTTTACCGGAGCCGACAAGCGGCGGCTGGGGAAATTTGAACTGGCCAACCATGGAACCCTGTTTCTGGATGAGATCGGTGAAATGGATGTCGATCTCCAGGCGAAGGTACTGCGGATTATTCAGCAGCAGGAATTTGAACGGGTCGGGGGCGAGAAAACCATCTCTGTGGATGTGCGGATCGTCTGCGCCACCAATGTGGATATTAAACAGGCGGTAGCAGAGAATCGCTTCCGGGAAGATCTCTACTATCGGCTGAACGTGGTGGAAATAAATACCCCGCCGCTACGCCGCCATCCCGAGGATATTCCGCTGCTGTGCAACCGCTTTTTAGAAGAGTTTAGAATAAAGTATCAACTCGAGGAAAAACGACTGGCTCCGGATGCGATGGCTTATTTAATGGAATGCCCCTGGCCAGGTAATGTTCGGGAAATGAAGCATGTGCTCGAAAGAGCGGTGATTCTCAGTGAAGGGAAATATATCCGTCGGGATGATATGGTGGTGGAAGAATTGCACAAACCAAAAACCCAGCTAAAGAACCAGTTGGGTTCAGATCTGTTGACTACCAGCAAGGAACACCTGGAAAGTACCTACATTTTGGGTGTCCTCAAGGCATGCCGATGGAATCGAACCGAAGCAGCAAACCGGATTGGCATCTCCCGGCGGACACTTTACAATAAAATAGTGAAATTTAATTTATCGATGGAAGACCAGGAATCGATGGAATAAAAAAAGTGGGCAATATCTACTCGAAATGAGTAAATATTGCCCACATTACATTTGTTTGGGAAAAATATTTCCCGTTCTCCTATTTAGAATGGCGGGAACAATGGTTTCGCCGGTTTTAATAGTTGGCACAAACCTTGCGGGTTATTAAAGTTAATATTAAATCTAAAGGGGGGCATGGAATGAAAAACGTATTAATTGTAGGGACCTTTGATACCAAGGGTCATGAATTCAAGTTTATCAAAGAATTGATTGAAAAGCGGGGGCTTAGTACCACCACAATCAACTGCGGGGTTATTGGGGAGCCGTTATTTGTCCCGGATGTTAGCAGTGAGGCGGTTGCAATCGCTGGCGGGTCATCCCTAGAAGAGTTACGGCAACAACATGATCGCGGTCTGGGCATTGATGTCATGATGGCTGGAGCGGCTAAAATCACCAAGGACCTTTATGACCAGGGCAAGGTTGACGGAATGATTAGTCTCGGCGGCTCTGCCGGAACGACTATTGGCACCTTTGCCATGAGAAGTCTGCCGGTGGGCGTGCCTAAGATTATGGTTTCTACCGTAGCTTCGGGTGATACCCGTCCCTATGTTGGGGAGAAAGATATCACCATGATGTATTCAGTGGTGGATATTTCCGGGATCAACAGCATTTCTAATCATATTTTAGCTAACGCTGCCAATGCCATTGCCGGGATGGCCAGCTTTGATATTCCAGCACTTAAAGAAGAGAAACCATTGCTGGCGGCCACGATGTTTGGGGTCACAACGCCTTGTGTAACCGCTGCCAGAGAATACCTGGAAGATCAGGGCTACGAGGTACTGGTGTTCCACGCCACTGGGGCTGGGGGCATGGCCATGGAAAGTCTGATTGAAGCCGGGTTTATCAAAGGCGTTTTTGACGCCACCACGACCGAATGGTGCGATGAGGTGGCCGGCGGTGTCTTTACGGCCGGACCAACCCGGTTAGAAGCGGCTGCCAAAGCGGGAATCCCTGAGGTCGTTTCGGTGGGCGCATTGGATATGGTTAATTTTGGTGCTATTGAAACCGTTCCAGAAAAGTACAAAAGTCGCAACCTGTACAAACATAATGCCAGCGTCACCCTGATGCGGACGACGGTCGATGAATGCTCCCAGATGGGGAAAATTATTGCCGGTAAGCTAAATATGGCCACCGGGCCGGTTGCCTTGTTTATTCCATTAAAAGGTGTTTCAGCTATCGATGTGGAAGGGGCACCATTTTATGGCCCGGAAGAGGATGCCGAATTGTTTGCACAATTGCGGGCAAATATAAAAGATAAAGTTGAACTGGTGGAAATGGATACCGATATCAACGACGAAGCCTTTGCCCTGGCAATGGCTAAAAAATTGATTTCAATGCTTGAAAGATAAAGAAGAGTGAAGGAGAAAATAACATGGCAATAAAACGAGAAGAAGTATTAAGACGGTTAAGAGAACAAGAAACAAAAGGGATTTCGGTGGTTGGTGCCGGAGCTGGCACCGGAATTTCTGCCAAATGCGCGGAAGCCGGTGGCGTGGATCTGATTATTATTTATAATTCCGGCCGGTACCGGATGGCAGGTCGTGGTTCTTTAGCCGGGCTGTTATCCTATGGGGATGCCAATGCCATTGTCATGGACATGGCCAGAGAAGTCGTCACAATTGTCAAGGACACGCCAGTTTTGGCTGGGGTCTGCAGAACGGATCCGTTTAGAGATATGGAAATGTTTTTAAAACAGGTCAAAGAAGCCGGGTTCTCCGGGGTTCAGAATTTCCCCACAGTCGGTTTAATCGATGGCGTATTTAGACAAAACCTGGAAGAAACCAACATGGGTTATGATCTGGAAGTAGAGATGATAAAAAAAGCCCATGAGCTGGATCTGGTAACCACACCTTATGTGTTTAACGTGGAGGAGGCCGAAAAAATGGCCAAAGCCGGAGCCGATGTCCTGGTTGCCCATATGGGACTGACAACCAAAGGGAGCATTGGCGCCTCGTCAGCGAAAACCCTTGATGATTGTGTCAAACTGACCCAGGAAATCTGTGATGCCGGAAAAGCCATCAATCCCGATGTGATGGTCATTGTCCACGGTGGCCCGGTGGCGGAACCGGAAGATGCCAAATATGTCCTCGATCGGACAAAAGGCGTCTGCGGCTTCTTCGGAGCATCCAGCATCGAACGTCTCCCAACCGAAATTGCCATTACCAAACAGGTTAAGGACTTCAAAGATATCAAACTATAAAATCAATTCCAGACAAAAATCTGTCGATAAAAGAAAATAGTTACTGTAAATAAGCACATGAAGCCGTACCGACAATTGTTACATCATGTTGAATGCAGCAAGGCGGACACGGCAAAGCCAGTCCGAGCTTGTGCGAAGGCAACGAGCCAATCACAAGCTTGCTTGTAGTTGGCGACTGTCCGCGAATCAAAGAGAAAGAAGCATAGCGGATTTCTCGTGGTTGCAGCTTACAACAGATTAACAAGTGGTCGCACGGTAATTTTGCGATCGAGCCAGGCGTTGAGTAAAAAGTTAATTCTTTTTATTCAACGCTTTTTGTTTTACACTTAACAACTATTTGGTATAATAGTACGAAAACAGTTGATGTCGGGAGAATGAATTTTGAACAACACGATAAAGAGCATCATGAAAAAGAACTCGGTTTTAACTATCGATTGTGGCACCAGAGGACTCCGAGGAATTCTTTTTGACGAGCAGGGCAATGAGCTGGCAAAAAGCGAAGAATTATTTACGGGTTATTATTCAAAGCATTTTCAATGGAAGGAAGCTTCACCAGAAATGTTCTGGGAGGCTCTGGTTAAGGTTGTTTGTGAGCTGAAGGTTAAACAGCCGGATTTGTTCCTTACGATTCGGGGCATGACGGTGTCCTGTCAGCGTGATGTCATTACCGTGGTAGATGAACGCGGAAAACCCCTGCGCGATTTTATCAGTTGGCTGGATCGCCGGGAATTGACAGAACCACTGCCCTATCCCTGGCCCTACGACCTGCTTTTTAAAGCGATTGGTTTTAGTGGTTATGCAAAATCATTCAGTAAAACTGCCCATGTTAATTGGATTAAGGTTTCGGAGCCGGACATCTGGGCCAAAACCCACAAGGTTGTTTTTCTTTCGACCTATTTTTTGACCCGCTTAACCGGAAACATCGCCGACAGCCGTTCTAATACCGCCGGACATCTGCCTTTTGATACGAAAAAGAAGCAGTGGTGCGGCAAGTATGATGTTAAAAGTCAGATTCTTCAAATGGAACCGGAAAAATGTTACGAACTCACCGACTCCTGTGAAGTGATTGGAAAGCTGACAGCTGAAGCGGCCGAAATCACAGGCTTACCGGTGGGTTTGCCAATTATAGCTTCGGGAACGGATAAAGGTTGTGAGACGCTGGGCGTTGGTGCACTGACCCCGGATATTGCCAGCATTTCACTCGGAACTCAAGCTACGGTAGAGATTACCACTAAAAAATACGTGGAGCTCTATCCTTTTTATCCCGCTTTTGCGGCGGTTGAGAATGACTGCTATAATCCGGAAGTTACCATCTATCATGGATTTTGGATGGTGGACTGGTACACGAAAGAATTTCTTGATCAGACTGATCCCAAAGATATCCATGAGATCCTGGAAGGCTATCTGGAAGCGACCCCACCGGGAGCGGATGGCCTGATTCATCAGCCCTACTGGGGGCGGGAAGCTTTTCGGCCGGAAGCGCGGGGGACCTTTATGGGATTTAGTGAAGGACATGATAAACGCCATCTTTACCGGGCCATTATCGAAGGCCTGGGATATGCCTTGTTAGAAGGACTAAAACTGATTGAAAGAAAGACAAAGGTACCAATTCAGGCCGTTGGTCTGTCAGGCGGGGGCTCTCGCAGTGATGGTGTGGCTCAGATCATGGCAGATGTTTTAAACCGCCCGGTTTATCGGGTGCAGACCTTTGAAACCACCGGATTAGGTGCTGCTATTGCCACCTTTGTGGGCTTAAACCATTATCCGGATATCAAAACCGCCAGTAAGGCGATGATTCGAAAATCACAGATTTTTGAACCCAACCCGAAAAATGTAATAAAATATACAGAAATTTATAATAGACTATACAAGCAATTATATCGTCGGGTAAAACCCTTATATCAATCGTATGAAAAAATAAGATAAGATCACAACCGACATGTTAGAGAAGAGGTCATAAAATAAAATGAAGAACAATTATAAAATGGGTATCGATATCGGCTCCACGACCATTAAAGTGGTGGTTATTGACGGCAAAAACGAAATCATCTATGAAGAGTATCGGCGTCATTTATCAAACATCAAGGTTACTATTGTTAACCTGTTAAAAGAAACCTATCAAAAGTTGGGGGATTTGGAGACACGGGTTTGTGTCACCGGATCCGGCGGACTGATGATTTCCCAGTGGTTGGGAATTCCCTTTGTTCAGGAGGTCGTGGCCAGCACGCTGGCGGTAGACCGGGTTATTCCCAAGACCGAGGTTGCCATTGAGTTAGGCGGCGAAGATGCCAAGATCACCTTTTTTACCGGAACCATCGAACAGCGGATGAACGGTACCTGTGCCGGGGGAACCGGTGCTTTTGTGGATCAGATGGCAACGCTTCTAAAAACCGATGCCGAGGGACTCAACGAATTGTCCAAAACCCACACGATGATTTATCCGATCGCATCACGATGCGGTGTTTTTTCCAAAACGGATATCCAGCCGCTAATTAATGAAGGGGCAGAGAAAGCGGATATCGCGGCTTCAATTTTTCAGGCGGTGGTTAATCAGACTATCAGTGGACTGGCCTGCGGTCATCCGATCCGCGGGAACGTAGCTTTTCTAGGGGGCCCCCTATATTTCCTGTCGGAATTGCGACAGCGCTTTATCGAAACCCTGAAACTCACAAAAGAACAGATTATTTTTCCCGAAAAATCCAATCTCTTTGTCGCCATCGGGGCCGCCTATTCGGCTGAAAAAGAAGAAAAAATGCATTTGAAAGAGCTGGTTACGGCCGTTGAAAACCTGGATGCAGTTTCAGAAAATGAAGTCGGTCGGCTGGAACCGCTGTTTAAAAATCGGGAAGAACTTACGCAATTTCGGCAACGCCATGATAAAAATCAGGTCGTCAAAAAAGCGCTAAAAGACCATCACGGGTGCTGCTTTTTAGGGATCGATGTTGGTTCGACCACTACCAAGGCCGTTGTGATCGATGGTGATGGTGCATTGCTGTACAGTTACTATGGTGGCAACGAGGGGAGTCCACTGGCTCAATCGATTAAAATTATCAAAGAAATCTACGGATTGCTGCCGGCGGATGTTACGATTGGTAACTCGACGGTTACCGGCTATGGTGAAAGTTTGATCAAAAAAGCATTAAAAATTGACATCGGCGAAATTGAAACCATTGCCCACTATAAGGGTGCAAAATATTTTTGTCCTGAGGTCGATTTTATCCTCGACATCGGCGGCCAGGATATGAAGTGCATGAAGATTAAAAACGGTACCATCGACAGTATTATTCTCAATGAAGCCTGCTCCTCGGGTTGCGGTTCGTTTCTGGAGACCTTTGCTAAATCATTGGATCTTGATATGCAGGCCTTTGTCGAAGCTGCGTTGATGGCGGAAAAGCCAGTCGATCTGGGGACCCGCTGTACTGTTTTTATGAATTCCAAGGTTAAACAGTCCCAGAAAGAAGGCGCCGAAGTGGGCGATATCTCGGCGGGCCTGTCTTATTCAGTCATCAAGAATGCTCTGCAGAAGGTTATCAAAATTCACAATCCCAAAGAACTGGGGGAACATATCATCGTTCAGGGGGGAACCTTTAACAATCAGGCGGTGCTGCGGACCTTTGAAAAAATAACCGAAAAAGAAGTGATTCGCCCGGATATAGCGGGTTTGATGGGGGCCTTTGGAGCAGCTCTGATTGCCCGGGAAAATTATCGCCCAGGCGAACGCAGCAATCTTTTAGGTTTAGCAGCGCTGGACGATTTTGCGGTGGAAGTCGGTCACAAACGCTGCGGCGGTTGCAGTAACAATTGTCTGCTGACGATTAATCGCTTTAACGACGGCAGCCGACACATCACCGGAAACCGGTGCGAGATTGGTGAAGGTAATGTCAAAAAAAATGCTGATCTACCGAATCTCTATCAATATAAGTATCAGCGAATTTTTGATTATCCCGCGTTGCCGGAAGCAGAAGCACCGCGCGGTAATATCGGTATCCCCCGGGTTTTAAATCTCTATGAAAATTACCCCTTCTGGCATACTTTTTTTACCCAACTGGGTTACCGGGTGGTACTATCCCCAGAATCCAATCGTAAAATTTACGAAAAAGGGATGGAGAGCATTCCGTCTGAGTCGGTCTGCTATCCGGCCAAATTGGCTCATGGTCATATTCAGGCACTGCTGGATCAGGGTGTCAATCTGATTTTTTATCCCTGTATTCCCTATGAGGAAAAAGAATTTGATGATGTTGATAACTGGTACAATTGTCCCATTGTCATGTCGTATCCCGAAACCATTAAACACAATCAGGATGATGTGCAAAAAGAAGGTGTTACTTTCTTAAATCCGTTTTTGCCCTTTGATAATGATTTACGGCTGGAAGAACGATTAGCCGAAATTTTTGGCGCCTATGGTATCACTCGTCAAGAAATTACTGCGGCCATGAAAGCTGCCATTGCGCAAAAAGACGCTTTCCGGCGGGATATGGAGAAAAAAGGGGAAGAAACCATTGCATATCTAAAAGAAACGGGGCAAAAGGGAATTGTTCTGGCTGGTCGGCCCTATCATATTGATCCCGAAGTCAATCATGGTCTGGATCATATCATTACCGGTCTGGACATGGCTGTACTTACCGAAGACGCTATTGCTCATCTCTATCATCCCAAAGAAGAGCAGCGCTTCCGGGTCCTGGATCAATGGAAGTATCACAGCCGTTTATATAAGGCGGCGGAGGTGGTTAATCAGCATGATTTTCTGGAGCTGGTACAGTTGACTTCCTTTGGCTGCGGATTGGATGCGGTGACCTCGGAGCAGACGCAGGAAATCCTGGAAAGTCACGGCAATATTTATACCCTGATTAAAATTGACGAGGTCAACAATCTCGGTGCCATCCGGATTCGGATGCGATCCCTTAAAGCAGCAATGATCGAGCGGGAGAAAAATAATATTGTCGTGGACCCAACCCCGATGAACCAACGGGTGATTTTTACTAAAGCGATGAAAAAGAAGCATACGCTGCTGGCTCCTCAGATGTCACCGATCCATTTTGACTTTCTGGAAGAGGCAATGGAAAAATATGGTTATCACATCGAGGTCATGCCCAGCGTTGATAATGCGGCCATTGACGAAGGGTTAACCTATGTCAATAATGACGCTTGCTATCCCACCATTATTACGACGGGTCAGATTATGGCAGCACTGAAATCAGGAAAATACGACCTTGATAATGTCTCCGTATTAATGACTCAGACCGGCGGACCCTGCCGTGCCTCCAACTATGTGGCGTTTATCAGAAAAGCGCTGGAATCGGCCGGTATGTCGCAAATTCCGGTTATTTCACTGAGTGCCATTGGTTTGGAAAAGAATCCCGGGTTTAAGCTCAGTCTACCGCTGTTAGCGCGGCTGCTGGTGGGGATTGTTTATGGTGATCTGCTGCAACGGGTGGTCAGCGGCACAAGGCCTTATGAACTGCACCCCGGATCCACTGAAGAATTGTATCAATCCTGGCGCAAAAAAATAAAAGCCAGTTTAAAAAATGGCAAACTTCGTGATTTCAAAGAAAATGTCCGGGCGATTGTCAACGAATTTGACGCCCTGCCCCGAACGGATAAAAAACGGCCTAAGGTTGCCATCGTTGGAGAAATCCTGGTTAAATACCATCCCACGGCCAATAACAACCTCCAGGTAGTCTTAGAAGCAGAAGGTGCCGAGGTGGTTATGCCGGACCTGATGGATTTCTTTTTATATTGCGCTTACAATCAGGTCTTTAAATACGAAGAACTCTCAGGTAAACGAAAATCCATGAAACGTGCCAAACTGCTGATTAAATTTTTGGAGTTTTCCCGAAAAAACATGAAGCTTGCCCTGGATGCCAGCACCCACTTCCATGCCCCATCCACCATTGAGAAAAAGGCGGGTAAAGCCCAGGAACTGATTTCCCTTGGTAATCAGGGTGGGGAAGGTTGGTTCTTAACCGCCGAAATGATGGAGTTGATCGAAGATGGGGTAGAGAATATTGTTTGTGTTCAACCCTTTGCCTGCCTGCCCAACCACGTGATGGGAAAAGGGATGATCAAACCGATCCGCCAAAAATATCCGCGTGCAAATATTGCCCCCATCGACTACGACCCGGGAGCCAGTGAAGTCAATCAGCTAAACCGCATCAAACTGATGATGGAAACCGCCAAACGAAATCTGGATCGGAAAAACTAAGAAACTGGCTAGTTTGGTTTGACAAAAATTGTAGAAATAGAACTAACGTAGTACCGACAATTGTTACATCATGTTGTACGCATCGGAGCGGACACGGCAGAGCCTGTCCGATTCTGCGCGAAGGCAACGAGCCAATCACAAGCTTGCTTGTAGTTGGCGACTGCCCGCGACCAATGCGAAAGGAGCAAAGCGGATTTCGCATGGCGCGGCGAACAACAGATTAACAATTGGTCGGTACGGGAGTTCATCGACATCCTGAGACTGGCTTGACAGCCGGTCTTAATTTTTTGCAAAAAAAAGAACCGTTTCAGAAGAAACAGCTCGTTTTCCTAAATGAAAAAGGGGAGTAATTCATTTAGAGATAAAGGATTATATGTGATAATTTAATTATATGGAGTTCAAACAAAGAATACAATCATTATTTTTCCTATAACGTTTTCAGGAATTTGTAAAAGTTTACAATTTAATCTAAAATTTACAAAATAGAATTCCAGGATATGGTATAATCTCGTTAAACTAAAAACACAAGGAGTCATAATGAAAAAAATATTGATAATTGAAGATGAGTTGAATATATATGAACTGATCAAATTTAATCTGGTAACCCATGGATTTGAAGTGGATGGCGTCCAGGACGGTGCATTGGCCATTGAAAAAATACTAGATGTCCTGCCGGACCTGATTATTCTGGATCTGATGCTGCCGGGGAAAGATGGCATTAGTATTTGCCGGGAAATCCGGGCCAATAGTATCATCTCCTACATACCGATTATAATGCTTACCGCCAAAAGCGAAGAATTTGATAAGGTTCTGGGACTGGAAATCGGCGCCGATGATTATATCACCAAGCCCTTTGGGGTCAAAGAACTCTGTGCTCGGGTTAAAGCCGTTTTAAGGCGGACCGAGATCCTTTTGTCAAAAGAGGATGAAGCTATTTTTGTTGGCGACTTACATATTGAGCCAAAAGCATTTGAAGTCTACCAAAATGGCGAAAAACTGGCGCTTACCTTAAAAGAATATGAATTACTGGTGTTCTTAGCGAAGCATCGGGGACAGGTACTGACCCGGGATCAATTGCTCGATCAGATCTGGGGATTTGACTACTATGGAGAGACCCGAACAGTGGATGTCCATATTCGTTATTTAAGAAAAAAAATTGAGGAACAATCAGAGGATGGCAAAAAATATATCGAAACCGTTCGCGGGGTTGGGTATCGTTTTATTGAGAAATAGGAGCGCGCAATGAAGAAACGGCTGTCCATTTCGCTGACAATTATTATTGTTGTCAGTATTACGATCTGTGGATTATTTACCACCATCAGCTATCGGCAGAGTTACTATGCCGATACCGAGAACAATATAAAGAAGAGTAGTAACTATATTATGAATTATATGCTGCCGGACTTTTTGGAAACTGGAAATAAAAAGAGTCTTGATGATTTTTCCCAAAGCACCAATGTGCGAATGACGATTATCAATCCCCAGGGAGAGGTCACTTATGAGTCTTTGCAAGGGGTTGGTGATCTGGAGAATCATAAAAATCGTCCTGAAATTATTGGTGCCCTAAAAGGTGTTGAAACAACGGAGGTTCGTTTTTCGAATACCTTTAAAGATGAAATGATTTATGTGGCGACCCCATATTTTGGTGAGACGCAGTCAGTTGGGGCAGTGCTACGGATTTCCATGCCGGTGAATGCCATGGATGATGCCATGTTTGAAATGATCAATAATATTATTTTTGTGATATTAACGACAATTCTGGCCACCACCTTGTTGATTAATTATTTTATCAATCGGGAACTAAAACCCTTAGAAGATGCATCTGCATTTGCCAGAGCAATTGCCTCAGGAAAATATGGCCAACAACTGACCATGATCAGGGAAGACCAAATCGGCGAACTGGTGGAATCCCTTAATCAGATGTCCATCCAATTGAATAATTCGTTTACCGAAATGAACCAGAAGAATGCCGAACTCACTGCTATTTTGTCCAACATGAACCATGGCGTCATTGCCATTGATAAAAAAAATCACATTGTTCATTTAAATGAAGCGGCTCGCATGGTCTTGCGGATTCCGATGAAGGAAGTGGTGATTGGAAAAAATATTCTGGAAGTCTATCGGGAAAGCTTTATCCTGGAACTGATGAATTATCTTGAAAATGACGCCTGTGAGAAAACCACGTTTGAATCGCGGATTCATTCCGATCAGGTTTTACGGATCTATATTAATCAGATTGAAGAGAATAATAATATTAACGGCCATATTATTATTTTTGAGGACATTACCCTGCTGAAAAATCTGGAAAAAATGCGTCGGGATTTTGTTGCCAATGTTTCCCACGAATTAAAAACGCCGATTACCACCATTAAAGGTTTTATTGAAACCATTCAGGAGAATCACATTACCGAGCCCAAGACCCTGGAGCGATTTTATGCCATTATCTACGAGGAGAGCGATCGCCTCAGCCGATTGGTTAGTGATATCCTGGCCTTGTCGCAGTTGGAAAACAAGGGGGGCTTTGATAAAAGATATGAAACGATACAGTTGGATACGGAAATAATGCAGATTTTTGATATTTTAAAACTCAGTGCCGAAGCAAAAAATACAACGCTTGTATTAACCAGTAAAGAATCGATTAAACTCGAGTTTGTCGCGGATGAATTCAGACAGATGATGATCAATCTCATTGATAATGCCATTAAATACTCAGAACCTGGAAATCAGGTGGAAGTTGACTTATCTGAAGAAGATCATAACATCATCATCCGGGTTCGAGATCATGGCTATGGGATTCCGGAAAAGGATGTCAATCGTATTTTCGAGCGGTTTTATCGGGTTGATAAGAGTCGTTCCAAGGAAAAAGGCGGCACCGGTTTAGGTCTGGCCATTGTCAAGCACACGGTTCAGAATAATTGTGGAAAAATAACCGTCAACAGCCAGGTTGGAAAAGGAACAGAGTTTATGATTCAACTGCCAAAAAACAAGGAATAGCGAAGGTTACAAATTACCGCAGCGTATGATGTAACAATTGTCGGTACTGCTTTATTGCTTAAAAAAATAGCCGGTCAGGTTTGACCGGCTATTTTTTTAAGGTCGGTTCAGTTTTGAGAAGATGGTGGTTTTACTAAGTAGGCGCATCAGTTCACGGGCGGTGATGCCGATAAAAAGTCCAGTGGGGATGGCCAGCAACATCAGGAACAAAAAATAGAGGAGCAGGCTGGTAGTTTGGACAACAATGGCAGCAACAATGACCTGACCCAGATTATGTGAGATGGCCCCAAAAACACTAATTAGGATAATTGATCCTCTATCTTTAAAAAAGTACAGCAGTAGACTCATCACCAGCAGGCTCAACAAGCCACCGCCGAGACTGTAGACAATCGAAAAGCCACCACCAAACAGAAAGCCGGATAAAAGAATCCGGGCAATTACGACCAGTAGAGTCAACGGCCAACCCAAAGTCAACAAGGAAACAAGGGTAATAATATTAGGCAGGCCGATTTTTGCCCCGGGAATGGGTAACGGCAATGGGATCAAACTTTCAACATAACTGAGAATTAAGGCCATCGCCACATAAAGACTCAGAATAACCAATCGGTACGCCTTAGAATGCATCAGGATTCACCAGTGATGACTTCCACCACCAGTTTGTGGGGCAGACACACGATGGTCTCGCCGGGGTTGGAGATGGGATGGGTCTTAACACAAATATGATCGGGACAGTCAGCCTCAATTATTTTGGCAGTTCCCCCGGAAATTTCAAGGGTATTTGAACCGCTTGCATCGGTAAAGGTTTCGGTATGATCTTCGGAGAGCGGAAAAACAGCAACCACTTCGCCCTGGCGAGAGACCCGAACCGAAAGTGGTTTATCGGTTGCGGCGAAAAAATAAAAAGCGGCTATGCCAATTAAACTGACAGCAAGTAAGCCGATGATAATAACAAATTCGTTTTTTTTCATGGAGACCTCTTTTAATATTAATTAAGAACGCTCTTATTTTATCTGAAAAATAGCCGCTGGTAAAGACTTTAGCATTTTTTTATGCTTTTTTTCAGAGACTTTGGTATAATATCATTATTTATTAAGATATTGGAGCAACGAATGAATCAAATGAGCATAAAAAAAACATTGAAACGAGGTATCCTATTTGCCAGCGTGGCAATAGCAACCTTTTTTTTAATGCAGTATTTAACCGGCTGTGAACAAGGTAAAACGGTAACTCGAAGTGACTTCCTATTGGATACTTTTGTCAGCATCACTTTATATGGCGAATCCGATGAAAGCTTATTGGCTCAACCTTTTGAACGGATTGAAGCCTTAAACACGACTTTAACAGCTTTTGAAACGGGCAGTGATCTGGGCTTGATAAAGGAAAATGCCGGCATTCAACCAGTTGTAGTTTCCGATGACACCTACCGGATCATTGAAAAAAGTATTGAATATTCAAAAAATTCCGGTGGCTATTTCGATGTGACGATCGGTCCGCTAGTAGATATCTGGGGGATTCACTCCCCGGAAACAAAGGAAGCCCCAGCGCCGGAAGTGATCAATGCGGCGAAGGCAAAAACGGATTATACTAAAATTATTTTGAATCCCGCCGATCAGTCGGTTTATTTAACCGATGCGGGGATGGCAGTGAACATGGGAGCCATCGCCAAAGGGTATATCGCCGATGAGGTGATGGCGGTTCTCAAACAAGAAGGAGTAGAGCACGCACTTATCAATCTTGGTGGAAATGTATTGGTGATGGGCGGAAAAGCCGACAATACCGATTTTGGGGTTGGGGTCGAAGATCCCCGAAATCCGGGCAATGGATACCTCGGGGTCTTATCCCTAAAAGATGGCTCGGTGGTGACTTCGGGGGATTATCAACGCTATTTTGTAGACACGGCCGGAAAAAAATATCATCATATTTTAGATCCGTTTACAGGCTATCCAGCGGATTCAGGGCTTATTCAGGTAACCGTGGTGGCGAAAGCATCAGTGGATGCCGACAGTTTGTCGACGACCCTGTTTTTATTGGGGCTTGATGAAGGTTTGAAAAAGGTTGAAGCACTGCCCGATGTGGAAGCTATTTTTATTACCAATGAAAATAAGATCGTTGTCACCAGTGGCTTAAACGATGCGTTTGTATTTGATGAAGAAAACTATGGCGATACCTACACCCTGGAAAGACGTTAATTATTGTGTGTTTCTAACTTATCAGGTATGATAGATTAGAGTTTGGATGGGATTAAAAAAAGAATGAAAAAGAAGGAATAAAATGCAAGATAGTGAGCGAGTAAAAAATTACGATGAAGAAGCGATCCGACTGCGGCGTGAACTCCATCAAATACCGGAAGAGGGGTTTGATTTAGCAAAAACCCAGGCTTATCTTATCAATTATCTAGTGGACCTGGGCTATCAGCCGGAAAAAGTGTGTGAGACCGGTCTGATTCTCTATATAAAAGGACAATGTGACGATGATGCCATTGCCTTTCGAGCTGATATGGATGCCCTTTGCATTCGGGAAGAAGCCGATCACGACTATGTTTCCTGTCATCCTGGATGGATGCATGCCTGCGGGCATGACGGACATATGACGATGAATTTGCTATTGGCAAAATATCTGGCCGATTTTCCCGATCAACGAAAAAGAAGTGTGCTGTTAATTTTTCAGCCGGGTGAAGAAGGGCCAGGCGGAGCGAAACCGATGATCGAGGCCGGAATCTTTGAAAAATATCCGGTTAAAGCGATCTTTGGTTATCATCTGTTTCCTTTTATTGAAGAAGGTATGCTGGCAACAAAGGCGGGGCCGATGATGGCGCAGAACAGTGAATTCTTTATAACGGTTCGTGGCATCAGCGGACATGCTGCGCAGCCGCAGCGGTCAATGGACGCGATCGTCGCAAGTGCTTCATTGATCACCTGTCTCCAGAGTATTGTCAGTCGAAATACCAATCCGATGGAGAGTGTGGTTATCTCAATTGGGTTGCTAAATGGTGGAACGCGCGTGAACGTTGTGGCCGATGAGGTCAAGCTTGGGGGAACCATCCGTTCATTTAGCAATAAAAGTCACGAGAAACTACATCGTCGGATTGAGGAAGTCGTAAAAGGGGTTGAATTAACCCATGGCTGTAATATTGAGCTGGAATTCATCGAAATGTATCCGCCAGTTATTAATAATGAACGATTATATGAGATTTATAAAGAACTGGTCCCGAGGGAAAACAGGGTTCCTTTTCGAAAAGTTATGTTGTCGGAGGATTTTTCTTATTTTCAGAGCGCAGTTCCGGGATTGTACATCGGGTTGGGAACCGGTAATGAAAAAAAAGGTTATAATAAAAACCTGCATACTTCAGGTTTCAATTTTGATGAGACGGTTTTGTTAAAGGGAATGGAAGCATCACTTAAATTGATAAACTATTCAAAAAATTATTAAAACAGGAGAGTTAATATGTACGAAGAATTTGCACAGGTTTATGATGAATTGATGAAAGAAATAGATTATTCTAAATGGTCTGACTATGTACAGCGTTTATTTTTTAATAGCAAGCGTGAAATTAAAACTGTTTTGGAGTTTGGATGCGGAACGGGGAATATTACCTGCAATCTGGCCCAAATGGGGTTAAAAATGACGGCGGTGGATTTATCCGAAGCGATGCTAACGGTGGCAGATGAAAAAGCGGATCGGATGGGACTCAAAAATATTCAGTTTTATTTAGGCGATATGAGTAATTTTCAAATTAATCAAACTTTTGATGCCGTGATTTCCTGTTGTGACAGTGTCAACTATCTGCCTGATCTAGAAGCCCTGCAGCGCTTTTTCCTGAGTAGTTATGAATGTTTGGAAAGTGAAGGACTTTTGTTGTTTGATGTTAACACCGTCACTAAATATAAAAAGACCATTATGGATAATACCTATATCTATGATTTAGATGATATCTTTTGTGTTTGGGAAAATGAACCGCATTTTGCCGAAAATGCGATGCACTTCAATCTAACATTTTTTGAGAAGAACAAGAATGACACTTATAATCGTCATGAGGAGACCCAGATTCAATATTTCTATACCATTGAAGATATCCATCGGTGTTTGACAACGATTGGTTTTAAAAATATGAAGTATTATGATTTCGGAACCTTCCTGCAAGGCAGTAATGAAGGTGAACGAATTCAGGTTATTGCCGAAAAAAAATAAAAGCTAAAAATATAATAAAATAGTTGACAATTAGTTTTTACAGCCGTATAATAACACTTGTATCTCAACTGATGGTCGCATAGCTCAGCTGGGAGAGCACCTGCCTTACAAGCAGGGGGTCACAGGTTCGAGCCCTGTTGCGACCACCA
>NZ_JAXQGA010000020.1:0-64894 GCF_034438075.1 Acetobacterium sp. K1/6
TTTAATCAGGGTGTCGGGCGTTCAAGTCGCCCATGGGTCACCAATTTCTAAATTTAGCCGCAGATGATGCGGTTTTTATTTTGTTTGAATCAAAAAAATGCCGCCCAAGATCTTGACCGATCGTGGCGGCATTTTTTTAGTTACAGGCGCTAATTTAGTCTAATCTATCGATAATACTTATCAAGGACAAGCATGATCTCATCAATTTTCGCTTCACCATCGCCTTTTTCAAAGGCATCTGCTACACAAGAATTCATATGTTTTTTTAAAATTTCCAGGTTCGTCTTTTTTAAAAGGGCCTGAACTGCGAGGATTTGTTTCGAAATGTCAATGCAATACCGATCATTTTCAAGCATCTTTATAATGCCATCAATCTGACCCCGGGCAGTTTTAAGCAGGTTTAGCTCGGTTGTACGATCTTTGACTTCCATAATTATTCAGTGATTTCAGAGGCCGGGTAACCTGCTTCTGTGAGGGCAGCAGTCACTGCACTTAGATTAACATTATCGGAAGCTGTGAAACTGGCCTGGCCTTGTTCTAGAGATACGGACACATCACTGATTCCATCAATGCCATTTAACACACTTTCAACACATTTAACGCAGTGTTGACAACTCATATCACTAACTTTTAATAATTTTTTCATTTTTTTTCCTTCTTTCATTTCAATTTTTTTATCTTTAAGCAGTGTTGCTTTGCTAACGGTAGGATTTGCTTCGGGTTGCTTTACGTTTAATAATTTAGCTTTAAATGTTTTTAGCGATAAAGCGTTGAGCACAACGGAAACTGAACTTAAGCTCATTGCGCCGGCGGCAAACATTGGGTTTAGTTTTAGCCCAAACGGTATAAATAAAACACCAGCAGCAAGGGGGATACCAATCACATTATAAATAAAGGCCCAAAATAAGTTTTGTTTGATGTTCTTCAAAGTGGCCTTACTTAATTGTATTGCTGAAACAATATTCATTAAATCGTTTTGCATAAGGATAACATCGGCCGATTCAATGGCGATGTCGGTGCCGTTACCGATTGCAATGCCGACATCACTTTGGGCTAACGCCGGGGCATCATTGATGCCATCTCCGACCATGATTACCTGATGTCCCTCTGCTTGCAGATTCTTTATCATCGATGCTTTTTCATGGGGAAGCACATTGGCTACGACATTTTCGATGTTGACCGTGTTGCCAATCGCCTGCGCTGTCCGTTCGTTATCGCCGGTGAGCATATAGACCTTGATCCCCATTGCTTTTAGTTGCGAAACGGCTAAATTACTGTTTTCCTTAATGGTATCGGCAACGCCGATGATGCCTTTGACCGATTGATCCCAGCCTACTAATAGCGGCGTTTTTCCCAAATCAGAGAGTCGCAGATAATCATTCATAATGTGTTCAACGGAAAGGCTATTTTGCTCCATTAGTTTGATATTTCCTATCACTACATTTTTACCAGCAAGCTGACCTTGAATACCTAATCCAGATAACGAATCAAATTTTGACACTTCATGTAAAGAAAGATGAAGTTCATCAGCTTTCTTTACAATCGCTTCACTCAGCGGGTGCTCTGATTTTTTTTCTAAAGAAGCGGTTATGGTTAACAATTCATTCTGATCGATTTCAGAATCATAAAGAATGATATCGGTAATCGATGGAGAACCGATCGTTAAGGTACCGGTCTTATCGAAAACAACGGTATTTGATTTGCCAAGAATTTCCAAAGCCGGACCATTCTTAAATAAGATGCCTTTTTCGGCGCCTTTTCCGGTACCAACCATAATAGCTGTTGGAGTGGCTAGTCCTAAGGCACAGGGGCAGGAAATAACGAGAACAGATATCGCAGCCGATAAGGCAAAAGATAGCCCAAAACCAAGGATCATCCAGATTATAAAAGTCAGCAGTGAGATTCCCATTACTGCGGGAACAAAAAAGCGACTGATTTCATCGGCAATTCTGGCAATTGGGGCTTTCGATGACTGTGCTTCTTCAACCAGTTGTATAATTTTACTGAGGGTAGTGTCCTGTCCGATCTTAGTCGCTTTAAATTCAAAAGAACCGGTTTTATTCATACTGCCGGAAATAACAGTGTCACCGGTCACTTTTTCGACAGGCAAACTTTCGCCAGTCAGTAGAGATTCGTCAACGCTGGAATGACCACTCAGAATAATCCCATCGACAGGAACACGTTCTCCGGGGCGAATAATGACAATATCATCGATTCGAACCTCATCAATAGAAATTTCGACTTCTAAATTATTTCTTAACACGCGGGCGTTTTCGGGTACTAAAGCAATCAATTTTTCGATCGCTTGGGACGTTTTTCCTTTTGCTTTTGTTTCAAGAAATTTGCCTAAAGTGATTAAAACTAAAATAACAGTGGTTGATTCAAAATAGAGTTCATGTGAATAGTGATGAATCAATTCCATATTATCATATGAAAAACCATAAGCGAGGATAAACAAAACGATAACCCCATAGATAAAGGCAGCACTCGTGCCTACGGCCACGAGCGAATCCATATTAGGAATACGTTTGGCCAGAGCTTTAAAACCATTGATGTAAAAATGCCGACACAAAAAGACAACCGGTAAGGTTAGAAACATTTGCGTTAAGGCGTTAATCAGTAAGTTTTTTTCGCCAGCTAAAAAAGCGGGAATTGGCAAGCCGATCATCGGACCCATGGCGAGATAAAATAAGGGGAGGGTAAAGATCAGCGAACTGATGAGTCGCGATTTAACTTCGTCAATTTGAACTTGATAACTGGGCTTATCATTTTGTTTTTTATTAGTACCTGAGGTGAATTTACTTCCTTCTTCAACCAGTGTTGCGCCATAGCCTAGAGCTGTGATGGTGGTGACAATCAGCGGTACGGGAGCAAGTGTCGGATCATGCTGGACAATTAGTTTCTCATTTGAAAAATTAATAACGGCAGAATCGACACCATCTATTTGGCCAACTTTACGTTCAATGGCGCTGGCACATGCGGTGCAGGTCATGCCACTAATATTAAACTGCGTTCTTTCCATAGTGAGTCCTCCTTTTAAATCTACCCCTCATGGGGAGGGGGTGTCTTTATAACCGAATAATACACCATTTATCGATTTGTGTCAACACAATAATTAATTTTAAGAAACATGCAATCGGTTGCTAGAAAAAATTACATCTTGCTATCATTTTTTAAAGTGCTATAATGAAAAACAGAAATATTGGGTATATTAATAAGAAGAAAATGTTTTGAAATTTAATTGAAAGGAGATTAATCATGTTACATAGTGAAGACGCAGATATTAATTTGGTTATCAGGCAAGTTATCGATCTTGATATGAAGGCGGTGCGGATCAAAAAAAATGTTAGCCAACGAGCGGATCGAATTTTAGAACATACTAAAAATAAGATTAAAGCAAATGAGAAAAATGAATTAGATGGTGTTCAGGAATTAGCCAAACAAAACTATCACGTGGAGATTAGCAAAGCCAAAGAAGAGCGTCAAAGCATCATTGATTCGATGGTTCAGGAATTAGCTAAGACTCAATGCCGATATGATGAGAAAAAAGATGAAAAGGCACTGGAAGTTCTGGAAAAACTCTTTAAGTAACCGATGGCAGTATCTGATTCTATGGATTTTCGATCTAAATTTTATAGAAAAGTGTGAGAGTTAAATGTCTAAAAGTAAACATGCAGCTATAAATACAAAAGTGCTTGCAATGCGAGCTCGAAGAATTAATGATAAAGATTATCTTGAGTTGATTAAGGCAAAAGACTTGAAAGAAGTATTCCTTTACCTAAGAGATCATACTTATTATGGCGATTTTTTAAGTAAAATGAATCCAGAAGATCTTCATCGAACAGAGATTGAAGCGCACTTGAATGATTTGAAAGTGCGTGACACCGAAAAGCTGATGCATTACCTACTCGGTGAGGAAAAGAATTTTCTTCTGATTTTGCTAATCCGTATGGAGGTCGAATCGATTCGAATTTTAATTCGTGGCATCGCCAGAAGTGGTAATTTGGAATCACTCAAGGCACTAATGATTTTTTCCGAAAAGTACACTAAAGTACCTTTTGATCGTCTTTTTCGTGCTAGAGACTGGGAAGAATTTAAAAAGATGCTCGTTAATACCGATTACTACCGTATTTTTGAAATTTATAAGGATATCAAGGGTCCCCATGACTTAGTAATGGTGGAAAAAAATCTGGATCGCTATTATTATGATTTGTTAAAAAACCGTTTAATGAAGCTTGATAAAAAATCGAATCAAGATTTAATCGATCTACAAAGACGAAACTTCGATTTGCTAAATTTAATCTGGATTTATCGCGGAAAAAAATTCTATAGCTTATCCCGAGAAGAATTAATTGCCTATTCGCTACGCGGTGGTCTGGAGCTTAATGAGAAACGTTTATTAAGCCTGGTTGATGCAAAAAATCTCGTCGAAATTAAAGCTTTATTAACAAATTCTGATTATGCATTTCTTTTTAACCACACGGATACCATCGATTTATTTATGGAAAGACGCAAGGAACGCTATTTGTATTATCAGAACTTAAAGCTTTTCGGCGATAGTGACAGTGGTTTGGGTCGGGTTGTAGCATATGTGCGCTTGTTGGATTTTGAAATCGAAGATATCACGTCAATAATTGAAAGCAAGCGTTATCGAATGGGCGCGGATGAGACAAAAAAATATTTAATCAGACCCATTGATTAGGGTGTGAAAGGAAGTACTCTATGGCAGTTGAAAATGTGATTATGATGGATGTAGTCGGCAAAATTAAAGATGTAGACAAATTTGCCAAAGACATTTTTCTTTTCAATGACATACAAATAGTGGACGCCATGCACGAGATTGACTCGGGTAGATTTATTCTGCCAATTCGGGAAGAAAACATGGGAGAACTATTGGGGTTTGCTCAGCTTGTGTCTGGAGAAACCATGATGGATGAGAAGAATTTTGTCAAAACCGTAAATAAATTAAATGAACTCTACAAGGGATCCCTCAGTTTAGATATGGTGTCTTTAGCGAAAGGTGATACGGATCTCGGAAAAGCGTTGGCCAATGCTAAAGCTTTTGAAAACAATTTAGTCCTTGAGTATGGTGAGATCAAAGAAATAAACGATCGCCTTGAAACGCTTGAAAAAAGCAGAACGGCTTATGGCTATTTAGATGAACTGGAAGCTAATATGAGCGAACTTGATCATCTCGAAAATTTTTCGTTTAGTATGGGATCAGTTACAAAGGATAATGCCGCCCGCTTGAAAAGTATTTATAACAGTGTGACTTCAATTGTATTTCATGTTGGCAATCAGGTAGACAATGAAGAAGTGTTTATGATTGTGTCCCCCAGGGATTTAGAAATTGAATCCAAGCGGATTCTAAAGGCGCTGAATTTTAAGCCCATTGAAGGGTTTAGTTCAGAATATACCGAAACACCAAAGATCATTCTTAAAAAAATTAATCAAGAAGTTGAAGTGTTAAAAGAAAGAAAATCAAAGTTACTTGTGGATTTGAATGCCCATTTAAAAGAAAATAAAAAAGAAGCAACGGAGAGTTTTAATACCCTGAGTTTATATGGGAATTTGAGCATCATTAAAAAATATATGGCCTTTAGTGAAGAGAATTTTTATTTTTCTGGATGGATTTCCAGACGTGATAAAAAACGGATGGAGGCGATCGCCGCTAAATACCCGGAAATGATCATCATGTTTTCGGATACAAATAGTGGTAGTGGAAAGCCACCCACTAAATTGAAGAATAATTGGCTTTTTCGTCCCTTTGAGACCTTAGTAAAAATGTATGGCGTGCCCTCATTTAATGAGCTGGACCCAACCCCTTTTTTAAGCATAACCTATATGTTTTGTTTCGGATTTATGTTTGGTGATGTTGGCCAGGGCCTTATTTTGGCTCTCGCTGGCTGGATCCTGGGAAAAAGGGGAGTAGAGCTTGGGAAAGTGCTGTTACGATTAGGGATGTGCTCTACGTTTTTTGGGTTTATGTATGGCAGTATTTTTGGATTTGAAGAGGTGATTCATCCGCTCTGGTTAAGGCCCTTCCATGAGATTAATACCGTCCTTCTTTCGGCCGTTCTGATCGGAATTGTGATGCTTTTTGTTGCCTATATTTATAGTATCATCAACAAACTTAAAAAGAAAGATATCAAAGAGGGGGTTTTTGGAAAAAACGGCCTCTGCGGTTTTGCTTTATATGTCAGTCTCTTGGGGATTATGGGTTTGAACTTTGGAATATTTCCGCATCTGGAAATCTTAGTTCCCGGGTTGATTCTTCTGGCAGTGTTTTTGGTATTTCTGGTACTAATTAGAGAGCCTTTGGCAAACTATTTGATGAAGAAAAAGCCCTTGTATGAAGAAACGGCATCAGAGTATTATGTCGAGAGCGGTTTTGAGCTTTTCGAAATGTTTTTGGGTATGTTGAGCAACACCCTTTCCTTTATCAGAATCGGTGCCTTTGCATTGACCCATGTGGGTCTGTTTATGGCCTTTCAGACATTGGCCATCATGGTACAAAATGGTGTGATCAGTTTTGGAATACTCATCTTTGCCAATATATTTATCATTGCCTTGGAAGGTCTAATTGTTGGTATTCAGGCATTAAGATTACAATTCTATGAGTTGTTCAGTAAATACTATTCAGGTGACGGGATTGAGTTTAAACCGGTTGATCTGGAAATTAATCTAAATTAAGGAGAATTAAAATGAATCTATTAACTCTGATTACAATTGGAGCAGCACTGTTAGTTTTGGGAACAATCGCTTGTGGGGTCTATTTTGTCTATAATGATTGTGATGAAAAAAGTCAGAATATGAAAAAATTCTTGCGCGTAAATCTGTCAACATTTATTCCTTTACTCGCTGGGGCCCTTATTTTTATGGCTCCCAGTATTGTTTCAGCCGCGACTGACGGTGTATCCAGTGGAATCACAGATGCCGGTTTAGGTTATATCGCGGCAGCACTATCGACCGGGCTGGCTTGTGCTGGGGCTGGTTATGCAGTCGGGGTTGTTGGTTCGGCCGCCTTGGGTGCCGTTTCTGAAGATCAGAAAATTTTAGGTAAAACCCTTATATATGTTGGCTTGGCAGAGGGTGTTGCAATCTACGGTCTGATCATTTCAATTATGATTATTGGAAGTTTATAAAAATGAAATCTTATGTGATTAGTGAGAACCGGGACTCTTATCTGGGAATGCAACTAGCGGGTATCGAAGGGACTTATTTAAAATCAAAAGATGATATTGAAGCGGCTTTTAAAGAAGCCTTGAAAAACAAGGATATTGGAATTATTTTTTTGACGGAAAAAGCATATTTGATGATGGAAGAAACTGTAAATGAAGTAAAGAAGAAGTATTTTACGCCTTTAATTACAATTATTCCGGATCGTTATGGTTATCAAAGAAGCGAAGGAATGATAACACGGTATATTAAAGAGTCTGTGGGATTGTAAGGATGTGATAAAATGATTTCTGTAGAAGAAAAACTCCGGGTGTTTACCCAATATATTTTAAGTAAAGAACGAAAATGGGGAAAAGATATCATCTACGAAGCGAAAGAAAAGCGGGACGCCCTATTGGAAGACTCGTGGGAAAAAATCAGAAAAGAAAAAAGGTCTGTTGAAGAACGGAGTTACCATACTATTTTCAGAGATAAAAATAAAATTATCGCAGAAGGAAAAAACAAAGCCAAAGCATTAGAACTGGAAGAAAAGAAACGCATTTTACTGGATTTTAATCAGATTATCCGGGAAAAGGCCAGAGCGTATCTGACCGAAGAAGTTTACGAGTGCTATTTGCGTGATTGTATCGCCCAGATACCGCAGGTATTTGAAAGTAAAAAGGAACTGGTTGTTTTTGTCAATGAACGCGATTACGAGCAAATCAAAAACCTCATTGACGAGCAGTTAGATGGTTATGCGGTAAACTATCATAAGAATTGTCAGGAGTGTATTGGCGGATTCATTGTCGAAGATGAAGAAGTCAGCCTTCATTGCGATTTTACCGTTGAAAGTCTCATAAAAAGCAATTATAAACTCATCGGAATGACACTTAATGGGTTTATGGAAAAGCAGGTGATTTAGGTGGCAGTTACAGAAGAAAAGAAAATTACCGGGATGATTTCGGCGATTAATGGACCGGTTATCAAAGGTAAAAACATGACCACCTTTAAAATGCGGGAAATGGTCACGGTTGGTGACAAACGGCTCATTGGCGAAGTGATTATTCTAGAAGGTGACATAGGCACGATTCAGGTTTATGAGGAAACGGAAGGGCTGAAAATTGGCGAGGTAATCAACCCTACCGGCAGACCACTGAGCTTGAATTTAGGTCCTGGGATGTTAAAAAACATGTTTGACGGAATCCAGCGTCCCCTGGAAAAAATTCAGGAAATCTCGCCAATTTTTATTCCGGAAGGAATAGGACTTTTATCCATTGATGACAAAAAAATGTGGGAAACCGTCTTGAGTGTTAAACCGGGGGATGCGTTAGCGGCGGGGTGTATTTTTGGCACCGTTTCGGAAACGGAAGTTATAAAAAATCGGTTACTGGTGCCACCAAACCTTTCGGGAACCGTTATTGAGGTGGTCCCTGATGGCAGCTATACCATTGACGATGTGCTGGTGCGAATTTCGGATCATAAGAATCAGGTTCATGAATTAAAAATGGCCCATGAATGGCCAATTCGTACACCTCGTCCCAATGCCTACCGAAAAGAAACCCTGGTGCCATTAATCACTGGACAGCGGGTAATTGATATCTTTTTCCCCATTGCCAAAGGTGGAACAGCAGCGATCCCCGGGGGATTTGGAACCGGAAAAACGATGACTCAGCATCAGTTGGCCAAGTGGTCGGATGCAGATATCATTGTCTATATCGGTTGCGGTGAGCGGGGAAATGAAATGACTGAAGTTATTGAAGATTTTCCCAAACTTATCGATCCCCGGTCGGGCAAATCGATTATGGAGCGAACGGTTTTAATTGCCAATACGTCCAACATGCCAGTAGCGGCCCGGGAGGCCAGTATTTATACTGGCATCACCATTGCCGAATACTATCGGGATATGGGTTACGCGGTGGCAATGATGGCAGACTCTACTTCGCGCTGGGCGGAGGCGCTGCGCGAGATCTCCGGCCGTCTGGAAGAGATGCCGGCAGAAGAAGGATATCCGGCCTATTTACCATCCCGAATTGCTGAATTTTACGAACGGGCTGGTAGTATTGAAACCCTGGGCGGGGATGAGGGTTCAATTACGATTATCGGTGCCGTATCACCAGCCGGAGGAGATTTCTCCGAACCGGTTACTGAAAACACCAAGCGCTTTGTCAATGTTTTTCTGGCGCTGGATAAGAGTCTTGCCTATGCCAGGCATTACCCGGCCATTAACTGGCTGGAAAGCTACAGTGGCTATATTAAAATATTATCAGACTGGTATGAGGACAATGTGGCCGAGGATTGCATTTCACTCAGAAATAAAATGCTGGAGTTGATGTATGAAGAAAACAAGCTCCAGGAAATGGTGATGCTAGTTGGAGAAGATGTGCTACCCGACGATCAGCGCTGGGTTCTTGAGATTGCCAAACTGATCAAAGTCGGTTATCTGCAACAGAACGCCTATAATAAAGATGATACCTATGTCCCCTTGGAAAAACAGTATGCGATGCTAAAAGCCATTGAATATTTATACGAACGCGGTCGGGAAGGCTTAAAACTCGGAATACCGACATCGCAACTAAAAGATCTGAATATTTTTGGGCAGTTCATAAAAATGAAGTATACCATTCCAAATGATGATTTAAGCGGGATTGATCGGCTAAAAGATGAGATCGACCAGTATTTTGAAGTGCTTTTTAAAAAATATGAGAATTAGGGGGAAACAATGAAAAAAGAGTATTTAAAAATTGATAAAGTCGTTGGTCCCCTGATTCAAATCTCGGATGTGGACGATGTTTTCTACGGTGAAGTGGTTGATATTGTCGAAATCAGCACCGGGAAAGTCAAAAAGGGAAAAGTCATCAAAATTGACGAAAAAAAGGTTACCGTCCAGGTTTTTCAAAGTACGGCCGGCTTGGCCGCCGGAAACAGTATTATCAAATTTACTGGCGAATCCTTTAATTTGCCGATGTCCCTGGATTTACAGGGACGGATCTTTAATGGCATCGGTGAACCGATTGATAATGGCAGTGACATTTTTAGTTTGGTTGAAGCAAACATTAATGGTCGTCCCATTAACCCGATGTCCCGGGAATATCCGCGGAATTTTATCCAGACGGGTATTTCTTCCATCGATACTCTGGCGACGCTGATCCGCGGTCAAAAATTGCCGATTTTTTCAGGTAATGGCTTACCTCATAATGAATTGGCCGCTCAAATTGTTAAGCAGGCCCGACTAGGAGACAATGTTCACGAAGATTTTGCGATTGTTTTTGCCGCTATTGGGGTTAAACACGATGATGAAAAATTCTTTAGGAAGAGCTTTGATGATGCCAATGTCATGGACCGGGTGGTAATGTTTGTCAACTATGCTGATGATCCCATTGCTGAACGGATTACAACGCCCCGCTGCGCTTTAACAGTAGCCGAGTATCTGGCGTTTGAAAAACATATGCATATCCTGGTCGTCATGACCGATATTACCAGTTACTGCGAGGCATTGCGGGAAATATCCTCCGCTCGTGAAGAAGTTCCCAGCCGTAAAGGCTATCCCGGTTATATGTACTCGGATTTGGCTTCTCTTTATGAACGAGCTGGGATGTTAAAAGACCAGGTTGGTTCAATTACGTTTTTACCAATACTGACCATGCCAAATGATGATATAACGCATCCGATCCCGGATCTGACCGGATATATCACCGAGGGGCAAGTTGTTTTAGGGCGCGATCTTTTCCAGCGGAGTATTTACCCGCCGGTGGCTATTTTGCCATCGCTGTCCCGACTGATGAAAGATGGTGTTGGTGAAGGTTTCACCCGGGAAGATCATGCTGAGGTTGCCAACCAATTGTTTGCTTCCTATTCCAAGGTTCAGGAAGTAAGGGATTTATCTCAGATTATCGGTGAGGAGGATCTAAGTCCCACTGATAAAAAATATATGGCTTTTGGACGTGCTTTTGAGGCGAAATTTCTAAACCAGGGTTTTGATGAAAGTCGAAATATTATGCAAAGCCTTAACCTGGGGTGGAAACTTCTGGCTTTATTACCACTGACGGAGCTGGATCGACTGAGTCCTGAAAACATCGAAAAATATTTCCCTAAAGAAATGTAGGTGGGACGATGGCCATTAAAATAACGCCAACAAAAGCAAACCTGATAAAAGCGAAGAGTCGAATGAGTTTTTCGGTAAAAGGGTATGATCTTTTGGATAAAAAAAGAACCATCCTGATCCAGGAGATCATGCAATTGGTTAAAGAAGCGGAGTTGATTGAAAATGAGATCAACCAGAAGTTTCAGGAAGCCTATAAGGCATTGCAACAGGTTTGCATTAGCATGGGACTCAATCACCTGGAAGAGTTTGCCTTATCAATAAACTCGGAAATGCCCTTTGAGATTCGAATTAAAGGGGTAATGGGGGTTGATATACCGGAGGTGGTTTATACCGAAAAATACGAAAAAAGTCTTCCCTATGGATTTTATGAGAATAATCCGGCCCTGGATATTGCCATCAAAAAATTTAATGATGTCAAATTTTTGTCCTATCAATTGGCCCAGGTTGAAACAACGGCCTATAAACTTTCGTTAGAAATTAGAAAGACTCAAAAAAGTGCCAATGCCCTGGATAAGATTCAGATTCCCCGATTAAAGGACGAAATTAAGTATATTCAGGATACCATCGAAGAAAAAGAGCGGGAAGAGTTTTTCCGGCTTAAAAAGGTTAAAAATAGACGATAAAACAAAGCCGGAGCAACGCTCCGGCTTTTACTATGTCGTCAACTGCCTGCCGACCGAGCAATTATTAATTCATTGTTTGCTTGCGGACGAATAATTGTTGGTACGGGGTTAATAAGGGACCAAGTGTATTTTGTTTAGTTATTTTGAACGTTATATACGGCCTCTTTGGGAATCAGGTTAAAATCCGAGGCGGTCAGCAGGGCAATGGCTTTTTCCTGATCGTCGGCTTTTAAAATAATCAGGGGTGAACCCTGGTTATTGGGCATAACGAAAGAATAGACATATTCAATATTGACGTCATTTTCAGAAAGGAGCGAAAAGACATCATGAAGGCTGCCAACCTTATCAGAAGGATCCACCGCCAGCACATAGCTTTGTTTAACGACATGCCCAGCGTTTTTTAGAGCCTCGGCGCCCACCTCGGGTTTATCCACGACGATCCGCAAAATCCCGAATTCAGCGCTGTCAAAAACGGAAATAGCGCGAATATCAACCTGGGCATCTTTTAAGACTTTGGTGATCTTGCTGAGATGGCCTTTTTTATTTTCAATAAAGACTGATAATTGATTAATAAGCATGGTTTGCCTCCTATAAATTTTTAAGATCGCAGATCGATGACCCGTTTGGCTTTTCCTTCGGAGCGAACCAGACTTTTAGGCTCAACCAGATGAATACCGGCGTGGATGCCAAGGATCGTATGCAGTTTGGATTCGATTTCTTTGTAAAGCTGATCAAGCAGGGTAACCGAGACCAGCAGGTCCTGATTGATCACTTCGACATCGATTTCGATACGATCAAGATACCCTTTTTTGAGCACCCGAATCTGGTAATTTGAGCCGATTCCCTTAATGCCCAGGAGTACCCCTTCAATTTGTGATGGGAAAACATTAACCCCACCGATGATTAGCATATCGTCGGTTCGGCCAGTGATCTTTGCCATCCGGGCAGAGGTTCGGCCACAATCGCAGGGGGTGGTGTCAAGCTGAGTGATATCCTTGGTGCGGTAACGGATTAGCGGTAGTCCTTCTTTGGTAATTGGTGTAATCACCAATTCGCCGACCGAACCTTCCGGCAACACTTCCAGGGTTTCGGGATCAATAATTTCGGCAATAAAATGATCCTCATTGATATGCATGCCGTTAAAAGCCTGACACTCTCCGGAGACTCCGGGACCGATCAGTTCGCTCATGCCATAGTTTTCAGTCGAGATAATGCCCCAAGCTTCGTTTAGTTTTGCCCGCATTTCTTCGGTGGAGCCTTCGCCGCCAAAGAGTCCGTAGTTAAGAAACAGTTCTTCTTTGGGATCAATCCCCATTTCCTGGGCGGTTTCAGCCAGATGCAGGGCGTAGGAGGGGGTTCCGATCAGGACGGTGGATTGGAAATCCTGCATGATCATAATTTGTTTTTTAGTATTTCCGGAAGAAATCGGGATCACCCCGGCGCCAACCTTTTCCAAACCCTGTTGTAAGCCAAAGGCACCGGTAAAGAGACCAAATCCAAAGGTGATCTGCGCGGTATCTTCATTGGTGACGCCACCCATGGTCACAATCCGGGCGATGACTTCCCGCCAGACTTTTAGATCATTTTTGGTATAACCGACCACAGTTGGTTTTCCGGTGGTCCCGGAAGAGGCATGATAACGGACAATTTTATTTTTGGGTACGGCAAAGAGTCCGAAGGGATAATTTTTCCGCAGGTCTTCCTTAGTGGTGAGTGGGAGGAGCCGCAGATCTTTAAGGCTTCGGATATCCACCGGTTTAACCCCGGCGGCTTTGAACTTTTCATGATAATAAGGCACGTTTTCATAAACGTGATGCAGGGTTTTCATTAAACGCTTAAACTGGAGTTTCCGGATTTCTTCCCGGGATATTTTTTCTTTTTCAGACCATATTTTCATAACTTATTCCCCTCGTCTAAAAGCAGCATGTAGCAGCATTAATAAATTTATTTTGTCGGTTTCCAAGAACTTTTTAAAGAGACGATCTGGTTAAAAACCAGTGCACCTGGTTTAGAATATTTAGGATCGACCGAGAAAAAGCCGTTGCGGATAAATTGGAATTTTTCATAGGGCTCGGCCTTTAGCAGTTCTGGTTCAATATAGGCTTTGACAATTTCCAGTGATTTCTGATTGATCCGTTCCAGAAAGTTATCTTTGTTGAGGCCGGCATCATCCTCAACCAGGTAGTCGTAGAGGTGGAGTTCCACTTCGCTGGCGTGGTTGGCGTCCACCCAGTGGATGGTCCCTTTGACCTTTCGCTCACAGCCAGCGCCGGATTTGGTGGCCGGGTCGTAGGTACATTTAAGCTCAATCACCTGGCCATCGGAATCTTTGATCACTTCCTGACAGGTGATAAAGTAGGCACCGCGCAGGCGGACCTCATTTCCGGGGAATAGCCGAAAATACTTTTTGGGAGGAATTTCCATAAAATCCTTGCGGTCAATTAAAATTTCGCGGCTAAATGGTGTGCTGTAGCTTCCCATCGCGTCATTTTCCTGATTAAGTGGTAACTCAACCCATTCTGTTTGATTTTCCGGGTAGTTAGTAATGGTTACCTTCAGAGGATCAATGACCGCCATTAAACGGGGGGCCTTTAGTTTTAAGTCGTCCCGAATAAAATGTTCCAGCATCGCGATATCCACAGTACTGTTGGTTTTGGCGACTCCAATGGCTTCGCAGAAAGCCTGAATGGATTCCGCCGTAAAGCCACGGCGGCGCAAGCCGGAGATAGTGGCTAAGCGGGGATCGTCCCAGCCGTCGACAATTTTTTCATCGACTAATTGCTTTAAAAACCGTTTGCCGACAATGGTTTTTGTCAGATTGAGTTTGGCAAATTCGATTTGTCGCGGGGGTTCGTTCTTAAAATCGTCGATGTTAGCAAGCACCCAATCATAGAAGGGGCGGTGGTCTTCAAATTCCAGAGTACAGAGGGAGTGTGTAACACCCTCGATGGCATCCTCGATCGGATGGGCATAATCGTACATCGGATAAATAAACCAGTCGTTCTCGGTCGAATGGTGTTTGGTGTGCATAATCCGATAGATGGCCGGGTCCCGCATATTCATGTTGGGGCTGCTCATATCAATTTTAGCCCGCAGGATATAAGAACCCTCTGGTAGCTTTCCAGCCTTCATCTGGGAAAACAGGCTCAGGTTTTCGTCAATGCTGCGGTTGCGGTAGGGACTTTCTTTGCCGGGTTCAGTCAGGTTTCCCCGATACTGGCGCATTTCTTCAGCGGAGAGCTGATCAACAAAGGCCAGGCCCTTACCAATCAGTTCAACGGCGTATGCCGCCATTTTATCAAAATAACTGGAGGCAAAAAAGAGTCGGTCGTCCCATTTGATTCCCAGCCAGGTGAGATCTTCCTTGATCGAATCGACATATTCTAACTCTTCTTTGATCGGGTTGGTGTCGTCAAAGCGGAGATTAAACTTGCCGTGATATTGTTTTGCAATGCGATAGTTAAGTAGTGAGGCTTTAGCATGACCGATATGTAAATAGCCGTTTGGTTCGGGGGGGAAGCGGGTGTGAACGCGATCGTTGGTGTAGACTTTGTTAATAATGTCCTGATCGATTGCATTGGTGATAAAATTCGTCTTTTTTTCCGTGGTCTCCATTAATTTCCTCCTGTTTATATATTTGCCAATAATACCATAAAGTCGGGGTTATTACAATTTTTTTATAAACCGACCGTTCTGATAAAAGAGCTCTCCGTCGGCATAAATCGCACCGCCGTCTTTCATGTCACAGAGCATGTCCCAATGGAGCATCGAATCGTTGATGGGTCCGCATTCTGGATAGGATTTACCCAGAGCCATATGGATGGTGCCACCAATTTTTTCGTCAAAAAGCATGTTTTTGGTAAACTTAGTAATGCCATAGTTGGTGCCGATGGCAAATTCGCCAAGATAATGGGAACCTTCGTCCGTATCAAGTAGAGCGTTAAGCAAATCTTCGCCACGTTTGGCACAAGCCGTTACAACCCGGCCATCTTTGAAGGTGAGCTTAATGTCTTCAATTTCCTGTCCGCTGTAAATACCAGGAAAGGTGAAACGAATGGTTCCGTTTACGCTTTCTTTTACCGGCGCAGTAAAGACTTCGCCACTGGGGAAATTATGGTGGCCGTCGGAATTGATCCAGATCCGGTTTTCGGTGCAAAGGGTCAGATCGGTATCTTTGGCAAGCACATGGAATTCTTTTTTTTGATTTAAATAGGTGACCATTGCCGCCTGTTCATGATGAATTTTCTGCCAGGACGCAATGGGATTGTCGGTATTGAGGAGACAGGCAGAAAATACGAATTCTTCATAGTCAGAAAGTGACATGTTCGCTTCCTGGGCGCCACTTTCAGTGGGATAGAGACACAGCGTCCAATCCATTTCACCCCGGGCGACCCGGTCATTGTAAATTTTAGTAACCGGTGCGCCAGAACGGCGTTGTAGAGCGATACGCTCACCAGGAATTGCGGCCAGGGACCTTAAGTTATGGTCTCCCAAAATGTTTAGAATCTTATCCGCTTTTGAATAGATTGACATCATCATGGGGGCATTAAACTGCAGTTGATCATCACTGCCTTCCTTTAAAAGAATTTCTGAAATTCCTTCCGGGTTAAGCAAAACGGTAGGGTGGGCGCCAGCTTTTAACACGGCCTGGTAGCATTCTTTAATCAGGGGCAGAGCCAGATCAGACCCCCGGATTACAACCCATTCGTCTGGTTTCACATAGAGGGAATAGTTGATTAGGGTTTGGGCATATTTTATCAGTCGATGATCTCTCATGGTTTATCTCCTTATAATTGAAATAGTATTAGTTAAATATATCCGAAAAAAGAATTTAACTCAATAAAAAATTAAAAAAACAGGTGACAAATGTAAACGAACATTGTATAATAACTACAGTATAGTTAATGATTACATGTTCATAAATGGTAACAACGTTCAGACAGAATGGTCCATGCTCCATTTAAAAAAGAATAATCAGATCCTGTACATAAAATTAAGTGGAGGTTACTCATGGAAGACAGAACTTTAATTTGTCAAGATTGTGGCGAAGAATTTGTATTTACTGTAGGTGAACAAGAATTCTACCAGGAAAAAGGTTTTGACAATGAACCAAAAAGATGTCGTGAATGTCGAACAAAAAGAAAACAAACGAGAAGACCAAGAAATAGCAATTTCTAGGAATTACGAAAAAAACAATAAAGATCCCTTTTAGGGATCTTTTTTTCATGGTGTGCCAGTTAGCATCGGAATTGCCAGAATCAAATCGATTCGTAGATGGAATCGATTTGTCTTTATAATAGACGTCTCCGAGAAGATTTTCCGCGGATACGGAAAGAAAGATAAACAAATGATAGACAAGGCTTACGTTTATATCGTAAAATGTAATGACAATACACTTTATACGGGGTGGACTTGTAATCTAGAAGCTCGGATTAAGGTTCATAATTCGGGAACCGGAGCAAAATATACCCGGGGTCGCCTGCCGGTGACGCTGGTTTATTGGGAAGCCCTCAATAATCGGTCGGAAGCCCTCAGTCGGGAAGCCGTGATAAAAAAAATGTCAAAAAGACAAAAAATAAAATTGATTGAGTGTTGTGAATCGCAAGACCAATGAGGAGTTTTCATATGAATCCGTTAGTCAATGAATTTCCGGTATACGAGACCCTTGCCAATGGTAATACCATTATTATTATTTATGATTTGTTTATCCTTTCGCTTTTTTTGTTTGAACTTTTTCTATTTTATAATAAAGAACGACTTGTTGAAGCAGTAAAGCAAAATAAAACTAAAAAAATCAAACCATTTCGCCGTTTTCTGGTAAAGTTAATCGTTAATTATGAGTATCAGGGGATTCTAATGGTTACCAGTGCATTGCTAATTATTTCACTGGTGGTCGTGTCCAGCCATCATCGTATTCTAATGAGTGAACTGATCGGAATTTTAGGAAGTTTTGCCGTTTTTATCATCGTTGTATTTTTGGTTCAGCACCTCTTTATGAAAATTGACCAGTTTCAGGATCTTGTCGTCTCCCGATTTGTGGATCTGATCTTTTATCTGGTTTTGGGTCATTATTTTGTATTGTTTGCGAATTTTATTTCACCGCCAAGTTTGCCACTCGGTCTGGTGGGGCTTTCTTTTGCCTTGATCCTCTGTTTTTCGGTGATGATTCGAGCCATTGCAAATCCCAGTATCATTCGGAGTTCGGTTTCAAAAAGGCGAAAATATCAGGAAACCGCCAGTATTTTAAAGGGCATGCTGGTACTGGTTGTCAGCGAAATGAGTATCCTCTATTTAATGGTTTATAATTGCTTTAAGATCGATCCGAATTTTTATGCCGCTAATTCAGACCGGACCCTGGACGCCTTTGATATGCTTTATTACATGGTCATCTCTTTTGCCACCATCGGCTATGGGGATATCCATCCTGTACGCTTTAATGGGATGATCTACGGTGAACTGGTGGCGATGGTCATCGGTTTAGCCAGTATGTTCAGTACCGCTTGCTTTGTTGGGGCAGTGGTTGCCGGAGCCGCCCAGATGAGTTGGAGTCAAAGCCTGGAAAGCGAAAATCACAGTGACGGATCAGAGCAGAACGAACCCAGTGATCGAAAAAGCATGATCACCGTGGTTCGAGAAAAATTAAAAAATAAACAACTGTAACGTTCGCGGCACGATTGCAACGTCAATAATAAGAAAGGTTATTAATCATGAAATTTTATCTTGCATTATGGTTTGCAAAATTAATGGGTGTGGCCATCAACATGATCAGTAAGGATCGGGGCACCAATCTGCCTGGAGAAAAGGCTTTGACGATCGACCCTGATTTTGTAAGACATTTTAAAAACATCGACTATTCGAAGGTTATTTTCATTACGGGGACGAATGGAAAATCGTCAACGACTAACCTGGTTACCCACATTTTAAAACAAAACAGAAAAAAGATCGTCTCGAATCTGGAAGGTGCCAATTTACTCGGTGGCATTGCCACAATTCTGGCCAAAGAAGCGAGTTTATCGGGGAAACTTAAGGCCGACTATTATATTTTTGAAACGGATGAGCGCTACCTGCCCTTGATTTATGCTCAATTGCCAGCTCAAAACATGCTAATTACCAATTTGCAAAAAGACCAGGTCCAGAGAAATGGGGATCCGGATTTTATTATCCGTAAATTAAAAGAGGTGGTGAATCCCAAGATGACACTGATCCTCAATAACGAAGAACCGCGATCCCGATTTTTTGAGGAAACCGCCTGCCGCTCGATCTATTACGGAGTTTCCCATCACGATGAATCATTCACCAAAGGTGCGGATTTTCCCACCCAGGCGTGTCCCAAATGCCATCACGATATGAGCTTTGACTATTACAATGTGGACAGTATCGGGCCTTTTCATTGCGACTTTTGTGGCTTTGCCAGCAAAAAAACACCGGACTATCTGATCACTGACCTGAATTTTTATGATCAAAGTTTTAAGTTAAAAGATGTGAGCTTTCATATGCCCTACGATCTGCCCTTCATGTTTTATAATTACGCCGGTTCTCTGGCTGTTTGTGAAGCAATTTGTGGGATTGCGCCAGAAGCTGCGGCCAAGGCTTTTGAAAACTTTAAAAACATCGGCGGCCGCTTTGAGGTATTGACCTATAAGAATAAAACCATTAAATACATGCGGATTAAACAGGAAAATCCCGATACCCTCCAAAGTGCGTTAAATATTATGGCTTCTGATCAGAGTGAAAAAATGGTGGCCCTGGGTTTGTATGTGGTCAATGACTTTGTGCCTCATTATATCAATACCTTTTACGCCTTTGACTGTGATTTTAAACCAGTAGTCGATTCCAATGTTGAGCGATACCTGTGTTTCTCTGAGCATGTTTCATATGATACCGCCAATCGGCTTATTTATGATGGGGTTGCCAAAGAAGCGATCACGATCATGGACAGTGATAATATTAACGAAATTTTCGCCGAAATTGATAAGGCCAAAACCGATAATATTTATTTGATTACCTGGCTTTCCACCTTTGAAAAGATGAAAAAATTTATCGAGGGAGGACAGAATTAATGCAACAGACGATAAAAGTCGGCTGGCTTTTTAATAATATGTTTAACCTGCATGGCGACCGGGGTAACCTGTTGGCCATTCGGGCTGAAGGGGAACGGCGGGGTTACCGGGTTGAGGTCGAACAGATTAATCTCGATACGGAGACCTTTAATCCGATCGATTTTGACTTCCTGTTTTGTCCACCGGGAGAAATTGAACATTTTGAAGCAGTTGCGGCCTATCTGGAACCGCACCGCAAAGAACTGATGGATTATATTGAAACCCGGCCGATGCTGGTGACCGGCACCTCGGTGGGTCTTTTTGGTGAAACAATAAAGCGGGATGATCAGTCCACGATCAGAGGATTGGGAATTATTGAGGTGAAAACACGGGAAAATCATGTCGTCTACGGAGATGATCTTTATTACAGTTGTCGCTACAACGGCAAAGAAATGGACATCATCGGTAGTCAAATTCAGATGTTGGATCTGGATATCAAAGAAGAGTCGCCTTTTGGCTGGTTAAAATATGGTTATGGCAATAACGGCGAGACCCGCTTTGAAGGCGTTATCAGCGGCAAGGGTATGTTTACCAATACCTTGGGTCCGGTTCTGGTTTGTAACCCCTGGCTGACCGAAGAAATCATCAATTTAATTGAAGCCAATAAAAACTGGCCAGTCTGGGAAGACCAGCGTGATAATTTCTTGGAACTAAAATCACTAAAAACCAAGATCGCCCATATTAATAAAAAAGAAACCCGGCTGAAAAAGCTCGGTGAGCGTTAATCTAAACAACTAAGAAAGTGTTTAACGTGGTATTTAGCAGCAGCATTTAATACGAGGACTTGATCCCGACACTTAATATGAATAGAAAGAAAATAACCGTGAAAAAGAAAAAAGTAATAATCGGACTGAGTGGCGGTATTGATAGTGCTGCCTCGGCAAGTCTTTTAAAAAGTGAAGGTTACGAGGTTATTGGCGTAACCTTCAATTTTTTAAGTTCAGAACAAACCATCACGGCCGCAAAAAAGGTGGCCGAGAATCTTCAAATTGAGCATCATGTACTGGAAGCACAAAATCAGTTTAGAAAAAATGTCATCTTGCCCTTTATTGATGCGTATAAAAACGGCGAAACCCCGAACCCCTGCATGCTGTGTAATCAGACCATGAAATTCCCGCTGCTTTGTGATTTTGCAAAGATTAATGATCAGGCTGCAATCGCCACCGGTCATTATGCCGAGGTCAAAAAAAAGGACAACAGTTATGAATTATGGGCCAGCCCTAATGCCAGAAAGGATCAATCCTATTTTTTGTATCACCTTAACCAGGAGGTACTTAAAAAACTGATTTTTCCGCTGAATGCTTTTGAGTCCAAGAATCAGGTACGCGGGATGATTAAGAAGCTTTTACCGGAACTTTCAAAAGGTGCGGAAAGCCAGGGGATTTGTTTTATCCCTAAAAAAGGGCACCAACTTTTTTTAAAACAAGCAATTTTTGGATCACAGCCCGCCGAAGCTGGTATTTTTGTGGATTCTTCGGGGAAAATTTTAGGGCGGCATAAAGGGATACAAAACTTTACTCTGGGCCAAACGCGGGGGCTTGGTCTTTTATCAAACACAAAATGGGCAGTGGTCGGTCTTGAGCCGCAAACAAATACCGTTGTTCTTGATGATGAGCAGGTTTTGTTTAAAGATCGGATTTTTGTGGATCAACTATTTGTGCATCCTCACGTTGACCTTACCAAACAGGAGTTTTCCTTTAAAACCTGTCGTTGGGGTCATATCTACCGTGGTCAGATTGAACGGCTACCTGGCAATCAGGCGATTGTTCACAGTCGGCAATCAGTGCGGGCACCAGCCCCTGGTCAGGCCCTGGTTTTTTATCAGGGACGCCGGGTACTTGGAGGCGGAATCATAAAACATTTTGAATTTCGGTAGTCCTGCGGTATAATAGGTGAGATTTTAACATTTGCATGAGAAAATAAAGGGATGCACTGCAAAATAATTAATAAAAGGCTGGTATTGCCGATAAAATAAAGATAAGGTTTTTTATTTTAGTCGCTAAATTTTATTAGTTTTGGTTTATGAGCATACAATCGAAGGAGTTATAATAGATGGGGAAATTATTTGGTACCGATGGTGTACGTGGTATATATGAACAGGATTTAACATTGGAGTTGGCCTATGGCCTTGGTCAGGCGGGAGCCAGCGTATTAGGCAGAAATGCCCACCGGCCAAAGATTGTCATCGGTCGGGATACCCGTGAATCGGGATCGCCGCTAGAGATGGCATTAGCTAAGGGAATTCTCGCGGTGGGCGGCGATGTGCTACTGGTGGGAGTGCTACCAACGCCGGCCGTGGCAGTTATTACGCGGGCGCTTAAGGCCGATGCCGGAGTTGTGATCTCGGCGTCTCATAATCCTTATGAGTTTAATGGGATCAAGTTTTTCAATGGTCAGGGCTTTAAGCTAGCGGATGCGGTGGAAAACGAAATTGAAGAAATTATTTTACAAAGTCAGGTCGTGCCGCTAAAAGATGGTGGTAGTATTCAGACACTGGAAAATCCGGAAGTATTCTATCTCAACCATATCAAAAAAGCAATTGAAACAGATTTTTATGGGCTTCGGGTGGTACTGGATTGTGCTAATGGTGCTGCTTATAACATTGCACCGGCATTGTTTTGTGACCTTGGAGCAGAGGTTATCGTTATTGGTGATAAACCAGATGGAAAAAATATCAACGCCGGGTGCGGTTCGACGCATCTTACACCGCTTCAACAACGGGTAGTAAAAGAAAAAGCTGATATCGGTATCGCCTTTGACGGGGATGCTGACCGGTGTCTGGCCGTGGATAATCATGGGAATATCATTGATGGTGATAAGATCATGAATCTCATTGGCAGTCGGATGAAGGCTAGTGGCCGGCTGAAAAAGGATACGGTTGTGGTGACGGTGATGAGCAATATCGGTCTGGATATCGCCCTGAATCAAGCCGGATGCCAGACGATCAAAACCGATGTGGGTGATCGTTATGTACTGGAGGCCATGATTGAGGGGGATTATAATCTCGGTGGGGAACAATCCGGCCATCTTATTCTGCTGGATCATAATACTACTGGAGATGGCATGCTGACAGCGTTGGTTTTGCTGGAACTACTAAAAAAAGATGGACGAGATGCCAAAACACTGGGAGATCTCATGACGGTTTATCCCCAGATTCTGGTGAATGCCCGGGTTGAAAATGGACGAAAACAGGATTACCTGCGTGACGACCAGATTCAAAAAAAGATCAAAGAGGTCGAAACCCATTTTCACGGACAGGGGCGGGTACTGATTCGGCCTTCAGGAACGGAACCACTGGTTCGGGTGATGATTGAAGGAAAAGATCAGAACGAACTAACCCGGATCGCAAAAGAATTGGCTCAATTGATTGAGGCACGTTTGAGCGATTCAATCGAAGCCGTGGGGCGGCCTGTGGTGGCATAATTCGAATAAATAGCGAAAATCATTAAAAATTGATTAAGAAATGAGGGCTTAGGTCCTCATTTCTTTGTGTTAAAAGTGCTTTTATGATAGAATAATCGAGTTAGTATTTGGGGATAATAATGGGCCAAAACCAAAGTACAACAAAGAAGCGCCAGAACTCAAGTGTTGGTCCACACAAGGTTGAGTTGACGAGGTCAGGGAGTATCGAAAATTCGGCGGATGCCCTGGAGAATTGTCATAAAAAACTAAAGAGTGATCTTTAGGACAAAGATGGCATAAAAAAAGAAAACAGGTGAAAAAATGTGTGGAATAGTAGGTTATATCGGAGCTAAGCAGGCTCAGGACGTTTTAATTAACGGTCTTTCCCGGTTGGAGTACCGGGGCTATGATTCGGCCGGAATTGCAACGCTGGAAAATGACATCATCCGGATCGAAAAGAAAAAGGGACGGCTTATAAATCTGGAAGATGCTCTGGAAAAAGCAACCCTTTCCGGCCAGGTTGGCATTGGCCATACCCGCTGGGCGACCCATGGGGTTCCTTCTGATGCCAATGCCCATCCCCATTCCAGTGTTAATCAAGAGATTGCCGTCGTGCACAATGGCATCATTGAAAATTATATGGCATTGAAGAACGAGCTTAAAGATAGGGGCCACGTGTTTGTTTCCGACACTGATACGGAAGTAGTGGCTCATTTGCTTAATGAGCTGTATACCGGGGACATTGTCAAGACGATTCAAATGGCGATGCAGCAGCTAAAGGGTTCTTATGCGTTGGGAGTTCTTTGCGCTAATGAGCCGGATAAAATTGTGGCTGTACGCAAAGATAGCCCCCTGATTGTGGGTTTGGGAGACGGCGAGAATTTTATCGCTTCTGATATTCCGGCGATTCTAAACTATACCCGGGAAGTTTATCTGCTGGATAACGGCGAAATTGCAGTGCTTACCGCCGACACTATCCAGGTAATGAATAGTGATGGTGAGATCATCGAAAAAGAAATTTTCGCCGTCGATTGGGATCCCGGAGACGCGGAAAAAGGCGGCTATGATCATTTTATGCTTAAAGAAATGGTGGAACAGCCCAAAGCCATGATGGAAACATTAATGGGCCGATGCTGTGAAAGTGGCGTAACCTTCGCCGGTCTTAAGCTAAATACCGAGATGATGAAAAACATCAACCGCATTCAGATTGTTGCCTGTGGTACGGCTTATCATGCCGGAATGGTGGGCAAATACTATTTTGAAAAATTTGCCCGGATCAGCGTGGAAACCGAGGCAGCTTCAGAATATCGTTACAAAGATCCAATCGTGGATAAAAACACTCTACTGATTGTCATCAGTCAATCCGGCGAAACCGCTGATACGCTGGCTGCTATCCGGTTGGCTAAAGAACGGGGGGCCTGGGTTTTAGCGGTGACCAATGTGGTCGGAAGTTCGATCGCCCGGGAAGCCGATGATGTGATCTATACCAATGCCGGGCCGGAAATCGCTGTGGCATCGACTAAGGCTTATGTCACTCAGGTGGGTTGCATGATGATGTTAGCCTCGTTTTTAGGAGAACTTAACGGGAAAATGGAAAAGGCAGAAGGCTCTCGGATTTGCCATGGTCTGATGATGACCCCGGGACTCATCGAAAAAGCCCTGGAAACCCAGGCCGTAATTAAAGCGTTTGCCGATAAAAATCATGAAATATATGATCTCTTTTACATGGGTAGAGGTGTTGATCTTTATACCAGCATGGAAGGTTCGCTAAAACTCAAGGAGATTTCCTATATTCATTCCGAAGCCTACGCGGCCGGCGAGCTTAAACATGGCCCCATCGCACTAATCGAGGACGGTACCATTGTTGTGGCGGTTTGCACCCAGGAAAATGTTTTTGAAAAAATGCTTAGCAATATTAAAGAAGTCAAGGCTCGAGGCGCCCATGTCCTGGCGATTGTCCAGGAAGGCCATGAAGATATTGCCACAGAGGTCGATGAGGTGTGGGTAATTCCAGAAATGGACGATGATATCACCGCCATTCCCACCATTGTTTATCTTCAACTGCTAGCCTATTATCTGGCGGTTGCCAGAGGCTGTGATGTCGATAAACCTAAAAATCTGGCTAAGAGCGTGACGGTTGAGTAAAGAAGCGATTCGTCTTTAAGAGCTTAAATTCTATAATTGAAGTTAAGTACCAGTGCAGCAAAAAAGCTGATCAGATTATTTATTAATCGGATCAGCTTTTTTAGGTGCGCCCGGCATGGGCGCAATCTAACGGGTGAAAGTCCCGAGCACGGGTAGGTAGTGCCAAGTGCATAGCTTAAGGCAAGGGTGTCCCCGGTGACGGAGAATCTGAAGGAAGCCAGCGGCAAACTTCCGGTCTGTCGAACAGAAATCACATCAGGCATGTTCAACTGGGTAAGGTTGCCTAACAAACTGAAGCCCCAAAACTACTCGGAAGTTGATGGTGTAAATGTGGCAGATAGATGGAAGGAAAGATTGCGTTCTTACCCGGGGAGATCTCACGGACGTGTGGAAACAGAGTATGAAATACGGTTGAAATAAGATTTATCGTGAGAAGTCAGCCGAAGCCATAGTACGGAGACAATCTAGATGTCGAAGGAAGGGCTGAACCAGAGGAGGTGAAGATCAATGAAGATTACTGACGGTGATAAAATAAAACACAGAAAACTTTATAATGAAGGCGATCTGCAAAAGATATCTGCGGAACAGAAAAGATATGCAGACGTGTGCGCATCACCAAAGATAATTGAAACCGAAATCACCAATACAAACGAGCAGACGGATGGAATACTGGAGAAAATTCTAACCCGGGATAATCTGAACCTGGCCTATAAGCAGGTGAAGAAAAACAAGGGTGCAGGTGGAATAGATGGCATGCAGGTAGATGAACTTCTGCCCTACCTGAAAGAAAACCGGAATGAACTCATTGAAGCCATCCGAAGTGGTAAATACAAACCCCAACCCGTCAGATGGGTAGAAATACCAAAAGAAAACGGGAAGACACGAAAATTGGGAATCCCAACCGTTGTGGATCGATTGATTCAACAGGCGATCGCTCAGGTGTTAACGCCGATATTCGAACAACAATTCTCAGACAGCAGTTACGGATTCAGACCCAAACGCAGCGCTCAGGGTGCCCTGAAACAATGCCAGCAAAATATTACCGACGGATATAAATACGTCGTCGATATGGATCTGGAAAGGTACTTTGATACCGTCAATCACAGTCGACTCATTCAGATTCTGTCTGAAACCATCAAAGATGGTCGGGTCATCTCCCTGATCCACAAATTTCTGAACGCAGGCGTCATGTCAGGTGGCGTGTTCGAGCGTAGTGAGGAAGGCGTGCCGCAGGGCGGTCCACTCAGCCCAATTCTTGGAAATATCATGCTCAATGAATGCGATAAAGAACTGGAACGTCGTGGACACCATTTTGTCCGGTATGCTGATGATCTGATGATTTTCTGCAAGAGCCGGAGAGCGGCCGAACGAACCCTTAAGAACATCGCCCCGTTTATCGAAGAGAAACTGTTTCTTCGTATTAATCGGGAGAAAACGAAAGTGTCCAACGTCGCAAAAGTGAAATTCCTCGGATACGGATTCTATATCTACCAGGAACAGGGAAGGTTGCGAGTTCACCCCCAGAGCATCGATAAGCTGAAGGATAAAATCCGACAGATTACCGGACGCAGTAATGGGATGGGAATTCAGAGACGAAAAGAAAGAATGCTGCAAATCGTGCGGGGCTGGGTCAATTATTTCAAGCTGGCGGATATGAAAAATATATTGAAACCGCTGGACAAGTGGATGAGAAGCCGAATCCGGATGGTGATCTGGAAACGCTGGAAGAAAGTAAAAACGCGCTTTACCAATCTCAAAAAGTTGGGACTGGACGAAAAACGGGCGTGGATGTGGGCAAACACAAGAAAAGGCTATTGGCGAACCGCCCATAGCCCAATCTTAATGAGAACCCTGTCTAATGATCGACTCAAGCGGGCAGGATATCCCAATTTTTATGATTATTATCTGCAAGTAACCGTGTAAACTCTGGAACCGCCGTATACCGAACGGTACGTACGGTGGTGTGGGAGGTCGGCTGATCAATTAATGGTCAGCCTCCTACCCGATTTCTTATTCTACCAGGTACTAAGGATATAATTTGCAAGTGCCGAAAGTGAGGCGACGATGCCGCCAATAGCGATAATCAGGTTACTGGTCGTTTTTTCCTGTCGATACTTGATAATAAAAGCCATCCCCAGGTATCCCCAGAACATTGCATTTAAATCACTGATCGGAAGGCCTTTAAATAGATTATAACCAAGTAATATGATAAACATACCGGTTAGACCCAGTAAACCATAATCCTGGGATTTATCAGCAGTTACCGTTTGAGTCGCTTCTGGATTTGGGGTTTCATTTAGTAATTCATCATCTTTCATTTCATACCTCCAAATTTTTATTAGTTCTAACTATATCAGATTAGAAATAGTTTGTCGAGACAAGATCATAAAAGCGCCAAGGAATATAACTTTCTCAGTGATTTATTGGCGATGATGTTGTTCTAAGTACGCTCTTTTGTCGAGTTCAGGATTTGTAATGCGGTTGTTGATATACGACTTGAATATAGAGGAATGATTACCTTAGCTCAGAATCATCCATAATTATAATTGGAAGTACTTGACCTATTTAAGAGGCGCAGTGATTGGCATGGAATGGTTTTTGTAGATTTTTGTAACCGGAGACAAGGATACGGAAAAAGAAGAAGTAAACACCGTTATTCTTACAAACGGACACCAAAACTATGCCATTTTTGTGGATCAGCTTAAAAAAACAGGGATTTGTTGTGATGACTCTTGAAGATCACCTGGCCGCGAATCCGGGAATAACCGATTCGACACTGTTGGGAAACAGGCAGGTTGTCTGGTATGAGATGCTAAATTGTTTTTGGCTCCTCAACAGTTACATTTGTAACACGTTCAAGCGATTTCACAACCGTCTGACCGTTTACGTTGAGGTCTAAAAGTCAATCAAGTAACAGCTTAAAAGAATCTTAAAGGTGCGACCATGACATCTTGACATCTTTTTTAAAAAGTGGTATAAAATAATCAAAGTTAGCACTCGTCGATAGAGAGTGCTAACAAATATAATATGTAAAGGAGTGGTTATGGTGACAGCACTGATTCCGTTTAACAGAAAAAGAAATGATTTGATGAATACCGGTTTTGAAGATTTCCAAAATATGCTAGACGACTTTTTTGCAGAGGGTTGGCCGATGAGAAGAAGCTTGGCGGGTGACACCTTCAAAATTGATTTGCAGGATAATGAAAAAGAGTACATTGTCGAAGCAGAGATGCCAGGTGTTGCTAAAAGTGACATCAATGTTTCACTTGACGAAGGAAAACTGCAAATTTCAGTTAAGAAGGAAGAGCTCAAGGAAGAAAATGAAAAGAATTATATTCATCGTGAAAGAAAGTTTTCTTCCATGACCCGGAATGTATTTCTGGTCGACGCGGCTTCTGATGACATTAAGGCTAAGCTGACAGATGGAGTTTTGACCATTACAGTGCCCAAAGCGGTAAAACAGGAACAGTCCCGATTAATTGAAATTGAATAAGGGTCGTGATGCGGTAGAAAAAGTTCTACCGCTTGTTTTGAGCAAAAAACCTCATTAGCCTGGCTGATGAGGTTTTTTGGTACAATTTGGAAGCCTTTAGTTTTTTAACGATCGTGAAATAGTTTTTTCTCCCTGGCGCATCATTCATAGGATTGAGCAGACCCAGGTCCTTATTATTTCAGTGTTGGATGGTCGTCGGAATCTGGAAGATTTATAGATGAAAAAATTAGTTTTAAAATAAAAAGCAGAGAAAAGTAATCATGTACAGTATCTTTTCTGGCTTAATCGTCTAAAGTAAGTAATAACCCTTGTAAATGCTATAAATATAGTTTATAATTAAATGTCAAGTGATCAATCAAGCTGTATCTTCTTTTTTGCGGATACAGCTTTTTAATTTGAAAAATAAAAAGAGAGTAGAAATAAAACGTGATAAATAAAAAATTTAACCAGTATAAACTCAGTGATGAGCTATTAAAAGCCATCGAAAAACTAAATTTTGAAACCCCTACCAAGGTTCAGGAAGCCGTGATTCCGATTGCTTTAGAGAAAAAAGATATTCTCTGCAAGGCTCAAACCGGCAGTGGTAAAACCGCTGCCTTTGGGATTCCGATCTGTGAGCTTTTAGATTGGGAAGAAAACAAGCCGCAGGCCCTGGTGCTGACTCCGACCCGGGAGCTGGCACTGCAGGTTCATGAAGATATTTTTAACATTGGCCGCTTCAAGCGGGTGAAGGTATCTGCCCTGTATGGAAAATCGCCGATTCGCCGTCAGGAAAAAGAACTGAAACAGAAAACCCATGTGGTAGTGGGAACCCCAGGCCGGGTCATGGATCATATTGAACGGGGAACCTTTATTACCGATGAGATTAAATATCTGGTCATCGACGAAGCCGATGAGATGCTAAATATGGGTTTTATCGATCAGGTTGAGGAGATCATCAATGAGATGCCCAAAAATCGAGTGACGATGTTGTTTTCGGCCACTCTGGAAAATGAGATTCAGCGGTTGTCAAAAAAATATATGAATGATCCCCAGATCATTGAAATTGAGGCCGAGGCCAAACGAACTGATGCCATCGAACAATTTGCTTATAAAACTGGCCATGAAGATAAACTGGATGTACTAAAAGATGTGCTGGTGGTAGAAAACCCTGACAGTTGTATTATATTTTGTAATACCCAGGAACGGGTCAATGCTATTTATAATCTTCTTGGCAAGGACAATAAGGCCTGTGAAAGGATTCACGGCGGGATGGAACAGGACGACCGCACTCTAGTTATGCAGCGCTTTAAAAAGGGCGCTTTTCGCTATCTCATTGCCACCGACGTAGCCGCCCGGGGGATTGATGTCCATGAAATTTCACTGGTCATTAATTTTGATGTGCCCTGGGAAAAAGAAACTTATGTCCACCGCATCGGACGGACGGGCCGTCGGGGTACTACCGGTAAAGCCATTACCCTGGTTTCCTCAAAAGAAGTTCGCTTGTTCCGGGACATTGAGAATTATACCGACAAAGAAATTATTGAAAAGGAATGTCCCACCCTGGCTACGGTCCATTCACTAAAACCGGCTTTTATAGAAAAGATGCAGGAGAAACCGGAGGAAAAGCTGGACAAAGCCCATGATCTGGTCAGTGAAATCACCAAGCTTCATATCAATGCCGGTAAAAAGACCAAAATGCGAGCGGTGGATATTGTCGGGACTCTTTGTAATCTGGAGGGCATGACGGCTGCGGATATCGGCGTGATCACGATTCTCGATGTATCCACCTTTGTGGAAATCCTAAATAACAAAGGCCCTCAGGTATTAAAAGAGCTGCAAACAAGGAATATTAAGGGGCGGCCTAGAAAGGTGACCCTGGCCGAAGATAAGCCGGTTACCATTGCGCGTAAGAAGCCGATTCGTCGGTTTTACTAATTAAATGATCAAGTAATTAAGTTATTAGGTTTAATAAGTGTAACACGTGAAATGATTATAGTGAGGTGTCTATGGATTATTTATCAGCCATCACAGCGTTTAAGCCCGGATCAGCCCAGGAGCAGGCTGATCAAAAAACGATGATAACCTTTATCAAAAAAAATCCGAATGTCTTGCTTCGGGAAAATAAAATTGCCCATCTGACCAGCTCAGCCTTGATTTTTAATCCAGCGCAGGATAAACTGTTAATGATTTATCATAACATTTATAAATCCTGGTCCTGGACCGGTGGTCATGCTGATGGTGAACCGGATCTGCTGCAGGTGGCCATCCGCGAAGCCAAAGAAGAAACCGGATTAAGACAAGTAACCGCCGTAGCGGATAAAATTATCTCATTGGATATTTTGCCAGTTTTTGGTCATCTTAAAAATGAACAACCGGTTTCGGCTCATTTGCATTTATCGGTAGCCTATTTACTATCGGCTTATGAAGATGAACCGCTGGTGATTAAGCCAGATGAAAACAGTGGGGTTAAATGGATCACGATAGATGAATTGTCAAGCCATGTCAGTGAACCCCATATGCTGGTGGTCTATAATAAAATTCTGAACAGATGCTAATTTGTTGTGTCTATATTAAATTGCGTAAAATGGTTTAGCACGGGCGATCCGAGATCACCTGTTTAGTTGTCAGTCTAATTTGTCACACCCGTTAATCAAACGTATGGTAAGATTTAAAATCAAGGAGGATCTATGTCCATTTCAAAAGCCATTGAATTTTCTGCCAAAGCCCATGACGGTCATTTTCGCAAGGGCTCCAAAATTCCTTATATCACTCACCCCTTTGAGGTTGCTAAAATTCTCGGTGAGACAGTGGATCCGGAAGAAAATGAAGCCCTGATCTGTGCCGGACTCCTTCACGATACGGTGGAAGACACGGATACCAGTCTGGAAACGATCCGTCGGGAATTCGGAGAAGCAGTGGCCGAACTGGTAGCCTCCGACTCAGAAGACAAATTGTTGCCCTGGGAAAAACGCAAGCAGAATACCATCGATTTTCTCAAGAACCGAGCGACCCGGGAGATGCAGATGCTGGCCTGCGCCGATAAACTGGCAAATCTGCGAAGTGTTAAAGAAGATTACGAAAGAATCGGAGAAGAGGTCTGGGATATTTTTGTCAGAGGTAAAGAAAAGCAGGCCTGGTATTACAAAGGTGTGCGGGACGCATTGGCACCCCTAGCGGGTTTGGCAATGTATGAAGAACTAAAAGAATTGATTCAGGAAATCTTTGACTAATAGAAGGATGTCCTGCTGATCCTTATAAACGTAAAGAATGAAGCGTTAATAAAAGATAATATTACTCCATCCAGTCGAGCTGGAGAGAAAGGACGGCCATATAAAGTCAATCGGATTAAATTGGGAGGTTGGAATACCTCTCTTTTTGTTTGCCAATTTAACAGAGTATTAACAATCTCTTTACCTCCACAAAACCTTTTAGTCTTTTTTATTTGGTAAGATAGCTATGCAATCAACGAAATTTAAGGAAATTTAAAGGAGAAAAAAATGTCAAAAAGTTTGAAAAAAGTTTTAGTATCATTGTTAGTCGGTGCAACGGTGCTGACCCTCGCAGGATGTGGTTCTTCAGGATCAACAACGGCAACCACCAGTGACGCAATTTCAGGAGAAATAAACGGTGGGGGCTCCACATCAGTGCTGAAGGTCATTGATGCAGCTGGTTCAGAGTTTACTGCCTTAAACCCAGAAGTCAAGTTTACCTACAGTGGAACCGGTTCTTCCGACGGAATTAAAGGAGCAGCAGCGGGTACTTATTCCTTTGGCTGTGCATCACGAGACTTAAAAACCGAAGAAAAGGGTAGCTTAACCGAATTGGTCTTTGCTTTTGATGGTATTGCTGTTGTTGTAAATCCAGCTAACACAGTATCCAACCTGACAACTGAACAAGTTGCAAAAATTTATATGGGTGAAATCACCAACTGGAGTGAAGTTGGCGGAGCAGATGCACCGATTGTTGTTGTATCTCGTGAAGATGGATCGGGAACGCGTGGTGCATTTGAAGAATTAGCGGATTTTGAAGAAAAACTCAAACCTGATGCCACTATTAAAGAAGGTAATGGAAATGTTCAAAGTACGGTTGCCGGAAATGAAAACTCCATTGGTTATGTTTCTTTAACCTTTGTTGATAAAACCGTTAAAGCCGTTGATATTGACGGCGTAAAAGCGACTGTGGATAATGTTAAAAATAAAACTTATAAAATTTCACGACCCTTCCTGGCTATGTATGATAAATCAAAGGTTGATGATGCAACTCTTGCTTTCCTTGACTTCCTGATGACCAAAGATGGACAGGCCATTGTTGAAGAACATGGTGGTATCTCAGTACTTTAAAAAAATAATTGAGACTCCTGAAAAGGAGTCTCTCTTCATTAAAATAATCCCATGACATCAAGTAACCTGCATGGGTTAGAAAAGGAGCGTTTATTTTGCAAGCAATTAAACGTAAGAAGCAACAAGAGAAAATAATTGAAGGCTTTTTTCTTGTCTGTGCTTTTGTCGCTGTCGTCAGTGTTTTGGCGATCACTGCCTTCGTTTTTTACAACGGACTAAAACCTTTTATTTCCAACAGTTATCCGCTTTGGAATTTTTTATCCGGTGTTGAATGGCGACCGGGTTCGAATATGTATGGGATCTTTTACATGATTGTGGGATCTGTTTTTGCAACATTAGGCGCGATTCTGATCGGAGTGCCAATCGCGATTCTCACAGCAGTCTTTATTTCAGAAATGGCCGGATCACGGGTAGGCAAAATCATTCGTTTTGCGGTGGAATTATTGGCAGGGATACCTTCCGTTCTATATGGGGTTTTTGGATTAGGAATCATTGTTCCTTATGTGCTGAAAATATCGCCTATGGCTCAAGGGGAGTCATTGTTGTCGACCATTCTGGTTCTGGCAATTATGATTCTACCAACCGTCGTCAGCATTTCAGAAACGTCCATCAGTGTGGTTCCAAAGGCATATCGAGAAGGCTCCTATGCGTTGGGTGCATCGAAAATACAAACCATCTTTAAGGTGGTGTTACCGGCAGCACGTTCTGGGATTATGACTGGTGTTATTCTTGGTATTGGCCGGGCCATTGGTGAAACGATGGCGGTTATGCTGGTTTGTGGTAACCCCATTGCCGGTATACCCACTAGTCTGTTTGATCAGGTTCGTCCGCTGACCACTAATATTGCGCTGGAAATGGGTTACGCCTCCGGTGTCCATCAGGAGCTGTTATATTCAACCGGTGTGGTGCTATTTATTTTCATCATGTTGATTAATCTGATTGTTAATAAATTGGTTAAGGCAAAGGTGGGCAGTTAAATGAGCAGAAGCATAAAAGACCTATTTGTTAAAGGTATTATTTATCTGGCAACCGGAATTACATTAAGTGTGTTGCTTTTTATTATTGGCTTTATTTTTGTTCAAGGAATCGGGTTGGTTAATTGGGATTTTTTAACCCGGGATTTCAATGAAAAAGTAGGTTATGCCTTTACTGAGGCCAAGGACGTACCTTTAAGCATTGATGAAGAAAAGCTTAATGATATAAATTCATTGGATAACCGATATGAGACCGCATTAGAGGGACCAATCTACGTCGAGAACATTGGGGCAGCTATTTCTAAGGTCGCTTATAAAAACCATAGTACCGAGCGCGAACAGATTGTTGTTACCTATCTCGAAAAGGACTCACCATTACAAAGTGCTATCGATTCAACTGGAGCAGAAATAAAAATTGGCCCCGACTATATGTTACAGAGTATTAATGGAAAAGATTTTACTGATTTATCGCTAGAAGAGGTCGCCAAAACCATCGCGACTGAATCCGGTGAACTGAAAATAAAAATCGTCCAGCCGGGTGGCGGAATCAAATCAAATATTATCACAACACTATACATGGTCTTGCTCTCCTTGCTTGTGGCACTGCCAGTGGGTATCTTTGGAGCGATTTATTTGACTGAATATGCAAAACCAGGGAAACTGGTTAATATCATTCGATTTGCTGCCGAATCTCTGGCGGGTATTCCTTCGATTATTTTTGGTCTGTTTGGGATGGCTTTCTTTGTAGTCGCTCTGAATTTTCAGATCTCACTGATTTCCGGGAGTCTGACGGTTGCGGTCATTCTTTTGCCGGTTATTATTCGGAGTACAGAAGAAGCTTTAAAAACGGTCCCCATGGCTTTTAGAGAAGGATCTCTGGCACTTGGTGCCACTAAGCTTCAAACCATTTTTAAAGTCGTACTACCCTGTGCGGTACCTGGTATTGCCACAGCGGTGCTACTCAGTATTGGCCGGGTGGTTGGTGAGTCTGCGGCACTACTATTAACTGCAGGGACGGTTGCTCAAATCCCGGGTACGCTATTTTCACCAGGGAGCACCCTAACCGTACAGGCCTATTACGTGGCCAAAGAAGAAGGCAATATTGAGCTGGCTTGTGCAGTCGGCATTGTCATAATTGTAATTGTTATTGTACTGAACATCTTGTCCCGTATCACCTCTGACAAGTTGGATGTCTTTAATAAAAAATGAGGAGTAATATGGATAGAAATATAAAGTTTAACGCGAAAAATCTTGATTTGTATTATGGCGATTTTCAAGCGCTTAAATCAATCAATATGGAAATTCGCGAAAATGAAGTTACCGCATTTATTGGACCATCCGGCTGTGGAAAATCCACCTTCTTACGTTGCCTGAATCGGATGAATGATTTAATCGACTCGGTAAAAATCAAGGGGGAAATTCTCTTTGATGAAAAAGATATTAATGGTGATATTGATGTCATAAACTTAAGAACCCGGGTGGGGATGGTCTTTCAGAGTCCGAATCCCTTTCCCATGAGTATTTATGAAAATATCGCCTATGGACCCAAATGTCAGGGTATGAAGGACAAATCGAAATTGGACGCAATCGTAAAGGAGAGCTTGATGAAAGCGGCTCTCTGGGACGAGGTTAAGGATCGATTAAATAAATCGGCACTTGGCATGTCAGGTGGTCAGCAGCAACGTTTATGTATTGCCAGAACCATTGCCATGAATCCGGAAGTGATTTTAATGGATGAACCAACCTCGGCGCTTGATCCCATTGCGACGGCCAAGATTGAAGACTTGATGTCGAGTTTAAAGAAAGACTATACCATTATTATCGTTACTCATTCCATGCAGCAGGCGGGCCGGATTTCAGATAAAACAGCTTTCTTTTTAATGGGAGAGGTGATTGAATTTAATGAAACACCGATTATTTTCACAAATCCCAATGACAAACGGACAGAGGATTACATTACAGGTCGCTTCGGTTGATAAGGAGAATAAATCATGCGAATAGAGTATAACGAAGAATTAAGAATGATCAAAGACGAGATTTTGATGATGTCAGCGATGACAGAAAAAATGTTAGCTGATTCAGTCCAGGCATTAAAATCTCAGGACTGTGAGTTGGCCAGATCAGTGATTGAACGGGATGATTTAGTAGATGCCAAAGAAATTGAGCTTCAACTGATTGTAAGTCAGGTGATTGCCACCCAAGGACCGGTTGCCACCGATTTAAGACGACTGGCGTCAACCTTGAAAATTATTACCAATCTGGAACGAATTGCTGATATGACAGTCAATATTTCCAAACGGGTGATGGAATTATCAGATACTGTTTATATGAAACGATTGGTGGACATCCCTCGTACCTGTGATCTGGCACAAACATTATTAAAGCTTGCAATTCAAGCTTTTGTGCATGAAGATATCAGTCGACTCCGGGAAGTCGTTGATCTGGAGGATGAGATTGATGCCTTGAATATGCAGATTCATCATGACTGTTTGGCTTATATGATTGATAATACTAAAAATATCCATCAAGGTTCGGTATTCATTTTTGTTGGATCTTATCTTGAGCGTATTGGTGATCATGCCACCAATATTTTTGAAACAGTTTTTTACATCATTACCGGAGATTATATTGATTTTAATGATCTGGATGAGGAAACCATTGTGCGTATCATTGAAACACAAAAGAAAATTGAAGCCGCCGGAAAAGAAGACTAAGCGTTAAAACGGATAAAAAAAGCCAGAGGATTGATTCTTTTGGCTTTTTTTGCATTAAAAACATAAAACGACCTATTAATTGGAGAAAACGGGAATCTGGGGAGAAGTAGAACGACAGCGTAAATAAAACAAGGGGTAAATACCCCTTGCCCATCTTTAACGATTGCGACCGTTAATCTCTTCATCACATTCAGTGATAGATTTGTTGAGTTTTTTTATTTCTGCATCAAATTCTTCCATTTGGGCAACGATCTTCCCGCTTGAGACATGCATGCCGGATTGCTTAAAAATAAAGCTGCGTTCATTTTCAACGTCTTCCAAGTCTTCTTTCAAACTGGCCAATTTATTCTTTAGTTCGACATCATTTAGTTTACTTAATTCATTCATCTTTCTCTCCTGTTATTTAAAATGATTCTTATTTTTAGTATAACATGGTCAATTTCTGAATGCAACCGACTAAATAATTGAAATGACCCAGATAGGAGAGAAGAACACAGAAGGCACGATCAAAATTATATAAAACGAACAAAATACTATTTTTGTCTCATTAAAAAACCTAGGAAACCAGGGCGAAACAGCAAAAAGGCAGGTGAACACCTGTCTTTTTGCTGTTTCGCCATTGCTTTTGGGTGTTTTAAGCATTATAATAAACGAGTTGCAAAAAATTAAGTTGGGTAAAAACTTTGTAAAAAAACGTTTACACACGGTTGGAAATGGTATATAAGTATCATTAATCTTTAATGTAAGAATACTTTAAAACTGCTTCTTGAATACGTATGAATTCGCGTAGATTGAATTCTGGTAGAGTGAAATTCAATACTTTTGAGAAGCCAAACAATAAAGAAAAGGAAGGGGAGAGTATGAAATCAATCAGGTTACGTCTTATCATGTTGTTCACCGCACTCATTTTGGCAGTCACAGGTATTTTGGGGGTGATTGTCGTTGGTCAGTTTACCAGCGTTCTGGAGGAGGATGCCCATGAACAATTACGAAGCATGGCACAGGTTCAGGCCCGGTATATTGAAGCCAGAATCAATAATCAACTGAATTATGTAGAGACTCTGGCTCAAAATTCGATGATTCTGGATCCAGCAGTGCCTCAGGAACAGCGGGATGCTTTTTTCGAGGCTGAGGCCGCAAGAACGGGGTATGATTCTTTTGCCATCGCCGATTTGACAGGAAACGGTATTACGCAGAGTACCACTAGAAATGTGATTAACGTCGCCGACCGAAGCTATTTTATCGGGGCAGTGGCCGGCGTTCCAACGGTATCGGATATTGTCCTTAGTCGGGTTGACGGGGAACCAATTCTGATTGTTGCAGCGCCGATCCGTCGAAATGGCGAAATTATTGGAGTTCTTTTTGGAGCAAAGGAAGGAAGAACCTTAAGCAGCATTGTCGGTGAGGTAACCTACGGAGAAACCGGTTTTGGCTCATTGATTAATAACGATGGGATTGCAGTGGGAAATGCGGATCTGGAGTTGGTCAAGCAGCAGTTTAACTTTGCCGAGGCTGATGTAGAAAATCCCGATTATGCCCAGTTGGCTGAGCTGGTACGCAGTGACATGTTAACCCGTGAACCGGGCTATGGTGACTACAGCCTTGACGGGAAGGACATGCTGATTGGTTTTGCCCCAGTCGAAGGAAGCCCCTGGATACTGTCAGTAGCTATGGATCAGGTTGAGGTGGATGCCCAGGTGGCTGAAGTCAGAACTACCGTCATAACCGTGATCCTGTTAGCAATTATTGTTGCAGCATTTGCCGTATTCCTAATCAGTGGCACCATTGCCAAGCCAATTATGGCAACCACTGAGGAATTAAACCGCCTGGCGGGCTTTGATTTTCGACATAATGAACAATCCAATGCTGGTAAATATCTCAATCGACAGGATGAAATCGGTACGATGCTAAAGGCTGTGACAACCATGCAGCAGAATGTAACGGAAAATCTGATTAATAAACTGGAACATATTTCCCGGGGGAATCTGGATGATGAAATTATTATGGTCGGTGACAATGATCAGGTCGGACCAGCCTTACAGGATACCCAGGATGCCATCAAAACCCTGATCACCGATACCAGTATGTTAGTTAGTGCAGCAGTTGCTGGCCGGCTGGATGAACGGGCCGATGCGTCAAAGTACAATGGCGATTATCAGAAGGTGATTGCCGGGGTCAATCAGACTCTGGATGCGGTGGTTGAACCGATTAAAGAAGCCTCCAGCGTTCTGGAAGCGATGGCCAGAGGGGATCTCACACAAGACATGCAGGGCGACTATAAGGGCGAACATGCGCTGATTAAAGTCTCTGTTAACAAAACCTTTGAGAGTATCAAAATGCTGGTCAGTGATACTAATTCTCTAGTAGCAGCTGCTGTCGCCGGAGAGTTAGAAACCCGGGCCGATACCACCAAACATCAGGGTGAATATGCGAAAATCATTTCCGGGGTTAACGCCACCCTGGACGCCATGGCTAAGCCGATTCAGGAAGCCTCCGGGGTCCTTGAGGAAATGGCCAGGGGTAATCTTGACCAGGGTATGGCAGGCAATTATACAGGGGAATATGCGGTTATTAAAGATTCGGTTAATAAAACCTTTGACAGTATCAAGATGTTAGTTGGTGACACCAACAGTCTGGTTGAATCTGCTGTGGCAGGCGATCTCAATGCCCGGGCCGATACCTTTAAACATAGCGGCGAATATGCCCGGATTGTCGCTGGTGTCAATGCCACTCTCGATGCCATGGTAGCACCAATACAGGAAGCCAACACGGTGCTCGAAGAAGTGGCCAACGGCAGCCTGAAACTGCGAATGGCAGGGGAATATCAGGGTGAGCATTCAGCCCTTAAAGATTCCCTCAACAGTACCCTGGACTTTTTACAGGGGATTGTTGATGAAGTGTCTGATATTCTGGACCAGATGGCCAATTCCAATATGGTCGTCAGTACTACCGGGGACTATAAGGGTGATTTTGAACCGATTAAAACGGCCCTTAACCATATCATCGCATCCTTTAACGGGATCTTAAACGACATGAATGAAGCGGCCGATCAGGTCTCTGCCGGGGCAGCTCAGGTATCGGATAGCAGTCAGGTGTTGGCCCAGGGTTCGACCGAACAGGCCGCCGCTATCCAGCAATTGAGCTCGTCCATTGATGAAATAGCGGATAAAACAAAAGACAATGCCAAGCGGGCCAGCGAAGCCAATATGCTTTCGACCACCGCCCAGGAAAAAGCCCAAAAAGGCAATGACAGCATGCGCCAGCTCCAGGCATCGATGGATGAAATCAACCAGGCGTCCGGCAATATTTCAAAAATCATCAAGGTCATCGATGATATTGCTTTCCAGACCAATATTCTGTCGCTAAACGCTGCTGTAGAAGCCGCCCGAGCCGGGCAGCACGGCAAGGGCTTTGCTGTAGTCGCGGAAGAAGTTCGTTCGTTGGCCGCCAGAAGTGCAGAAGCCGCCAAGGAAACGACCGCTCTGATCGAAGGATCAGTCAGAAAAACCGAAGATGGTACCGCCATTGCTGATGAAACAGCCAACGCATTAGAAGAAATTGTAGCAGAAATTACCAAGGCCGCGGAACTGGTTCAGGAAATTGCCGAAGCCTCCAATGATCAGGCTACCAATATCACCCAGATTAATCTGGGGGTCGACCAGGTCTCTCAGGTTGTCCAGGGAAATACAGCAACCGCTGAGCAATCTGCGGCAGCCAGTGAAGAGTTATCCAGTCAATCGCAGTTACTCAAGGAAATGATCACGCGGTTTAAATTAAAATAATAAGCTTAAATACAAAAGAATCAAACCAAAAAAGACAAGGAAATTTTTCCTTGTCTTTTTTGGTGGTAAGATCTTCGCACGCGAAGAGAGTACAAACTTCTTTACGAAGAAGTTTGTTATTCTTCTTTAGCCCAATCATCAAATCCCTGCATAACCTTATCATAGGTTTGTTGGGAGATTTCTGGAAGTTCACCGCCAAAGGCTTTTTTAGCACTTTCAAAGCCTTCTTTAAAGGCATTTCTGAGGGTTTCAAGTTTGCTTTTATCACCACCGGAGAGCGCTTTAGCAAAATCAATAATCCGTTCTGATGTTTTGTTTACCCCATAATAGCCATCTTCAGAAATCGCTTCCTGGGCAGCCGCTTGAGTTTTTGAATCGACAATGATGTTAACTTCTTTTCCGTCGGCCAGATCTTTAAGAACCTGACTCACTTTCTTACCCTGTTTTTCAATCATGGCTTCAACCATTTTCTTGAAAGATTCGGTATTTCGGGCAAAATCCTGCTTGATTGCGTCTATCTTTTTACGGTCGACCGTGTAGGTTCCAATGTCTTCAGAAGTAGCAGTGCCAAGTTCTATGGAGTCGAGTTTTTGTACAACGGGTTGGACTTTATCGGCAGCCTCGGGCTCAACTTTGATGTCAGCATTTTGGGTGACGCCTTTTGTCTGAACTGCTTGATTCAGAGTTTTGTTCGCATCAATTGCATTTGCATTCATAACATCCTCCTTAATAGATATTAAATAATCGTTTCTAAATTATTTTCTCGCTTCTATAAACTATATCGACAAAATTCAGCAAAATATAACATTAAATTTAAAATAATCGCAGTTAGAAAATAATCAGAACCGATTTCATGCAGATGGTCGCGATAAAACCACTTGATAAAAGAAAAACGAAGTGGTATACTAAAAAATAAAAGTTTGCACTGTCTAACAGAAGTTTTTAATTTGCAATTCGTTAATCTGATAAATGGAAGTAATGGGAGTTATTGATGGAGAAGATACAAAAGGATCAGGTCTTTTATCAGTCCCTTGAAGTCATTGCCGAAAAACATGCGCCAGTTACTCTGATTCTCTTTGACATTGATGATTTCAAGGTAGTCAATGACGTCTATGGCCATCTTTCCGGTGATTATGTGATCCGGGAGGTTTCACAAATTATAAAAAAACAGCTTCGTACCTCAGATATTGGGGCCCGATATGGCGGAGAAGAGTTTGCGGTGTTGCTACCGGGAACCGGGGAACCTTTTGGACAGAAAATTGCCGAACGGATTTGTACTTCTGTTGCAAAGTACCCTTTTGAATTTGATCATCAAAAAATGCGAGTAACTCTCTCAGCTGGGGTTTGTCATTCAACGGTAGCATTGAGTCGGGGTGAACAAACCATGTTGGTTGATCGGACCGATGAACTTCTATACTGTTCAAAAAGAAATGGTAAGAACCGAGTTACCAGCGCTCAATTTAAATAAGGTCCGTCGCGAGGAAAGGATAGTTAGATGACAGAAAAAAAGGCATCCCGAGAGATCTGTGATTTTTCGAAATATTTAAACGAAGTGTATCAGCGATATTATGTAGTAGGAAATCAGGAAATCTTTACTGTAAAATTCCGGACCTATCTGAAACAGTTGATAAAAAAACTCAATGAGGCATCATTTGATGATCTGAAAAAGTATCGAAACGCAAACTGTCTCAGTAATTGTCTGCCGGGACATTCCATCCGATGCGCTTTGCTGGCCATGGGTATTGCTAAAGAGTTGGGTTTGCGCCAATCGGAGATCACAGAAATTGGGCTGGGGGCAATCCTTCATGATATTGGCAAGCTCTTTATTCCCAGAGAAATCCTGGACAAGCCCTGTAAACTCAGTGAAGTTGAATTTGATGTTATCAAAACGCACTCGGAAATTGGGTTTCAGGTGCTCAAAAAGCAAAAATGGTTGCCCGTGTCAAGTGTTCAAATTGTTCATAATCATCACGAACGGCTTGATGGCAGTGGCTATCCCAATCACTTGACAGGGGACGAGATCCATCGACACGAGCGTATTGTCGGAGTTGCCGACGTTTTTGATGCGATGACCAGCAAGCGTAATTATCGTGAGGCCTTGAGTTATGAATTTGCCTTCTTGGAAATAGTAAAAGAATCACCCCAGATGCTAGATGGGCATATTGTTTTAGTTTTAGGTGATCTCATCAAGAAACACAGCCACTCTCAAAGCGAATTAACTAAGCAAATAAAAATGAGGAGAGAATTATGCCATTATCCATGTGTAAAATAGGAAGTACAGTGATTGTGAAGGATTTAAGTGTGGACGAAGCCTTACACAAGCGTCTTTATAGTATGGGGTTTATTAAGGGCGCGTTGATAAAAATTATCTCGGCCGAGCATCAGGGACCTATGACCATTGAGTTGTTAGGGAGTCAGCTGGCTTTGGGCTATGAGATCACCTCTTTAATTCAGGTTGTTACTTCAAAATATCATTAAAGTGTTATTTTTAAATAAATAACCATGAAAGCAAAAAATAGTGTAATCGAGAGGCAAATTTCATTAAAACCCAACTCAATGGCGTTAAGAACGGCCAGATAATTTTTTTTCTTGAATAAGCCATAGTAAATAACTAGTCCCAGGAATAAGGAACCCACGAACAAGAGCAGCTTTACCCCATGGGATAAGATTTCCACCGGGAAGTTGACCTCAAAGAGAATCGAAATTAGTTCACTACCAAAAATTCCGCCGAAAAAACAAAGCATACTTAAACCTAAAACCACTGCCTTCTCCAAAATATCGGAGTTGGCGGTTTCTTTTTTGCCCGACTCACCGAAAAGAAGCTGGCCATATTTGATAAAGACAATAATGGTTCCCAGGTTAATAAAAATCAGGCCATATTCGATCCAGGAACCGGAGGAACCCTCGGAGATCAAGTATTTAGAAATACTACCGTTAAAAAGTGGGGCCCCAACGATACCTAAAATTGAAATGACAGTCGCCATTCCGACTGCCGGCATGTGATTAAACACCCCTTTAATCTCATCTAAATTTCTGGTTTTATATTCGGTAATAATCATCCCGGCGGTTAAAAAAAGAGTAGATTTGAAAACAGCATGATTCATAATATGATAGAGACCACCCCAATAGGCTTGGGGACTACCCATGTTGATACCGACCATGATCAAGCCAATTTGGGAAACGGTTGAATAAGCCAGGAGCAGTTTAATATCGGTTTGAGCAAAGGCTAACACAAAACCGACAATAGCAGTAATAAATCCAAGCACCATAAAAAGTTCAGAGGTGTCAATCAGCGGTGAAAAGGCTAACTGCAGGCGGATAAATAGGTAGACCCCCGTTTTAACATATAATCCGGATAGAATAGCAGAAACCTCAGATGGCGCACTGGGTGTGCCATGGGCCTTTGGCAGCCAGCTAAAAAGGGGCATTAAAGCGGCTTTTAAGCTAACTGCGGTAATCATAAAGGCATATGGGAGAATCATACTATCGGGGTCCTTAACCTGGCTTAGAGCGGTTTCGAGCGCGTAGAAGTCAAGAACACCAATTTTTTTGTATAGCATCCCCAAACCCATCAAAAAAAATGACATCGCTACAACGTTAATCAAAAAATACATCATTCCATCATAAATAGAAAGGTTGGTCTTTTTATACATAATCAGAATGGTAATGATCAGGGTGGCAGCTTCAATGAGAACAAAAATATTAAACAAATCGTTCGAAATAAAAATACCGATAATTAAGCTCTCAAGACTCAGAAAAAGAAAGAAAAACAGGTGATCGGCATACTGCTTTTTTTGAACAAAGGTTACCATCGCGAAAAACAATAAACAGGTTAAAAGAGCCATGGTTGAGGCCAGAAGATCAGCTCTTAGGGTGATGCTAATCGTATCCGGCCAGCCACCAATGTTTTCAAGGATGGTACCATTTTTGCGAACCTCAATAAAAATCACGAAGACCAAAACCAGCAAGACGGCCTGAAATAAAATCATCAATTTTTTTGCTGCTTTAAGGGGAATCAACTTAACAACAGTTCCAAAAATAATCGGTAACAAAATAATCCAGTGTAAATTAATCATGGGGGGTCCTTTTTTTCATAATTTTTTGCCAGTTGCTGGACCCGTAACGATGATAAAGATGAATAAACATCGTTAAACCAGCAGCGGTAACACCAATACCAATGACAATATCGGTAATCATCAATGCCTGAGGGAGCGGATCTGCGACCTGGAGGGTCTGGGCAACATCGCCAATCGGGGGGGCGCTTCCTGGGGCAATATTGGTTGTAATAAAGTATAAAATAATGGCGACTTGCATGATACTGATGGACATAATCGATTTGATGATGTTTCTTCTGGCAATCAGGCCATAAACACCGACAAAAAAAAGGATAATACTAATCGATTCTCCGTTAATGGTAATCATTAAATACCCCCTTCATAAAAGGCAAATCTGAAAAAAACAATCGTAAAGCCGCTGCAGACCTTCAAACCGATTAGAAAATTCATGACGATAAGATAACACAGATTCATGAATTCCGAATGGTTGGAGGTCGTTGGAAATAGAAAAAGAACCGGGTACAGAATAATACAAACAAAAAGCGTCTTTTCTGCGGTTTTTAGAGTTTTAAGTCGGATACACCGATCCGGTTCTACCAGATAACGACTGATAAAAACCGCGGCTAATACAGCTCCGCCCTGAAATCCCCCGCCGGGACTGGCATGACCGTTTAAAATAATGTAAAATCCAAATAACAAAATAAAGGGATATAAAAGCCCGGTCATACGAGAAATAATTTCAGAATGGTCAGTCATCGGTTCGCCTCCAGGAAAGAGTAATGACAGCCGAAACACTGACTAAAAGAATCAGGGTTTCAAAAATACTGTCAAATACCCGGTAATTGAGGTAGATTGCGGCGACAGCATTTTGGGCATGGGTGTCCGTGTTAAAATGTTCAATATAAAAATCTGCCACGAGTGGCTCAGCGATCAAAGGTGCATCAAAATTAAGATAAAGAATCAGTACGGTAAGCGATAGGGTAAAGATCATTGTGATAATTCTACGATTCATTATCGGCTCCTTCCTCACAACGAGTCAAGTGTATATTTAAGTCGCCATGGTTTGATAGTAAATAGTCTTCCAATGCATCGATCTGGTAATCTTCGGCACAGCCATAAATCCAAATATCGTCGTCGGTGTGATGAATGGCCAGGTCAAACTTTTCCTGGGCGAGGATGGTTTCAATGGGTTCGCGGGAATAAATAATCTGCGGTTCCATTTCCCGTTTAATTAAAAAGGTCTCCAGATTATATAAAAATGGGGATTTGCTTTTTACCAGTCGAATATCCTGGAAATGTGAGTCATTTGTGTAATAAATGGAAAAGACTTTATATTTTCTCAGCGCTACCAGATATAAAACCGTGGTAATCGTGCTGCCAATGATCGCTTCAGCAATGGCCACATCCGGAGCACCGTAAAGCAGATAGACAAAGGAACTGATTAGCGAAAAAACGCCCAAATAGACAACGGCCCGTCTTAGTTTTTTTGTGTTGAGGGCGATAATTGCCATAATAACCAAAGCGATGAGAAAGATGTTTTCGGTCATGGCCCGGTCTCCTGATCAATGGTATAACCACTTAAAAAAGCCGATCGGGCAATGGCGTGGGTGGATAATGGGTTTGTGATCATCACCAGCAACGTTATCAGCAGTATTTTCATGGCAGCAAAACTGATCCCGGATAAAATGGTAAAAGCAATCATGGCAGTCAGAAAGCCAACGGTTTCGATTTTAGATGAAATAAGGATTCGCGAATAAAAATCCTTAAACCGAAACAGACCGATGACGCCAAAAGCCATAAAAAGAAGGGCGATAATCATGAGTAGATAGGCGAATAAATCAATCATGAGAGGTCTCCTTTTTTTCGATAAATCGGGCAATGAGTACTGTGCCGATAAAGCCAAGTAGGGCATAAACCAGTGCGACATCAAGCAAGTAGGGCTGATTGGTAATAAGGGATAGAATAATGATCGACATAATGATTTTTGCTGAAATGGCATTCAGGCCCAAAAGGCGATCCCAAATGGTAGGTCCTAGAATAACCCGAACAAGAACTAGGGCAATATAGATGGCAATGACAAATAGGGTGGCTTCTAAAAAGGTCATGATTCCAAACTCCTTAAGATCATTTCGTAGGGGGAACAGGTTTTACCTTCAGTGATATCCGTGAAGGTATTTTCATCCTGAAAAGCCAAAATTTGAAGCAGTCGGCCATTCTTTCCGATTGTCACCGTTCCGGGAGTCAGGGTGATGGCATTGGCTAATAAGCAAATAGCCAGGTCATCACGGATACATGTTTCATATTCAATAATTTTAACAGCATCCTGACCTCTTATGATTTTTAAAATAGCGGAAAAGCCGGATCGATATATTTGGATGAATAAATACGTAGTGTAATGAAAGAGTACAGCGGGTTTAATTGAATAAGCCTCGATATAATCATTCTCCAGCAGATAGCGATTGGTGAATAAAACCGAAACAATTGAAAAAAAAAGGCCGATCAGGATTTGAGGAAAGGCCAGACTTTCATTAAAAATAAGCCAGATGCCAGTAAAAATAAAAATAAGTATAATAAAATGCCTTAGTTTTTTCATAGTGCTCCTTCCTTGCTTTTAGAATAACCATTTAAGTAGACTTCATTATAATCAAGACGACAACCGGATGTCAACGAGTTTAGAAAATTATACGGTGATCACTAAAAAATAAATAATTAGATCGATAAAAAAGAGGCCGGGATCAGGAATCCGGGCCTCAAAAATATACGACTAATACTTGTCCATATCATCCAGTATGATGCTTGGTTCAGGCAGCGGTTTCTCAACTTTTTTAATGGGTTGTGTCGCTGGTGTTTGCTCTGACGAGTGCTTTGATTTTAGTTTAAAAGCATCCACCATGTGTTTTAACATTTCTGCCTGGCCGGAAAGTTCTTCGCTGGCAGCGGCACTTTCTTCGGCGGTGGCTGAATTCGTTTGAACAACCTGGGATACCTGCTCAATGCCCTGAGTGATCTGGGCGATTTCTGAAGCCTGATCATTGGAAGCCTGGGCGATGGTGCCGACTAAACCGGCGACCTTATCAATTTGATTTAAAATCTCTTTTAAGCTCTCGGCGGTATCATCAGCTATTTTTGTGCCAACACTAACCTTGTCAATGGAGCCTTCAATTAAACCGGTGGTTTCTTTGGCAGCTTCTGCACTTCTGGCGGCCAGGGTTCTTACTTCCTCAGCGACCACGGCAAAACCCTTGCCATGCTGACCAGCTCGGGCAGCTTCAACAGCGGCGTTGAGGGCCAGAATATTGGTTTGGAAGGCGATATCATCAATGACCTTGATAATTTTAGAAATATTATTTGAGGAGTCGTTGATATCGCCCATGGCGCCAATCATGGTGGTCATTTGACGATTGCCTTTTTCGGCGTTGGAGCGAACATTAACAGCCAATTCATTGGCTTCGTTAGCATTCATGGCGTTACGTTTGGTTTCGGCAGCCACTTCTTCAATGGAAGCGGTCAATTCCTGGATAGCGCTGGCCTGTTCAGTGGTGCCCTGGGATAAGGCCTGTCCGCCGTCAGAGATCTGTTTGGCACCCATATCCACCTGGCCAGCGGCCATATTGATTTCGGTCATGGTATTGCTGAGGTTGCCGGTAATATCATTAAGAGCTGTTTTAATAGCCTGGAAATCGCCCAGATAATCGGTTGTGATCTGTTGATCGAGATTACCCCGTCCCATTTCTTCAAGGGTATGGGTGATTTCATCGACATATCGTTTTAAGAAGGCGATTGTCTGGTTCATATTGTCTTTAATAAGGGTATAATCACCGTTGTAGCTCCCTGTCATACTGGTGTTAAGATTGCCCTCCGCCAGTTCTTTTAAGGTTTCCGAAGCTTCCTGAACTGGTTTGACAACGGCATCCAAGGTCGCATTAACACCATCCACTATTTGGGCAAAATTTCCCTGGTGACGGCTGGCATCGGCACGGGTATCCAAGCGGCCATCAATACCGGCCTCGGCCAGCATGGTCGCATCACTAATCAGATTATCAACTGAATTTTTAACATCGCCTAAGGTGCTGACAATTCCGTGGAATTGAGCACTGACTTCAGTTGTATATTCATCAGGTTCACCAATATTTAAATCAAAGTCTAAATCACCCGCTGAGAGACGAATCAGGTTGTTCCCCAGACGGGAAACTTCGGCCTTGGTATAATCGCTGACCCGGATAATCGGTGTTAGGTCCGTGACAACTTCAACGAAGCCAATATTTTCGCCTTTTTTATTTTTTAGGTAGGCGGTATCTTGTTTATTGCTTCGACCGACCCATTCAAAATAGCTGTCGTTTAAGCCCTGATCGACCAGACGTCGGATACCGCAGCCTTCGGTTCGGCAAATATCAGCATTGGCATTGTAGCAGTCCATGCCACAGGCCGAGGTGCGATCTTTGATAACCCCGTTGGCAATCATCAGATCTTCAAAGGGTTTATTCATAAAGGTCCACTTCATATCGTTGTCGGTGACATGGAGGGGGAATGGTACTGCATCGATAATGGCTTCATACCAGACCATCTTATCAACAACGGTATCCAGGGTGCCGTTAACACCTTCAACAATTTCCTTAAAACCGCCCTGGAAGGCTGCTGAGTTACCACGGGTATCCCATTTTCCTTCAATGGCCGACTGCGCCAGCATGGTTGCTTCACGAATCAGGTCGCGAATGGTTTCGATGGTGAGTTTAAGGGCGGGAGCAAGTTCATCTTGAGTATCCTTTGGTTCCATATCGGTGCTCACATCACCCCTTGAAATCTGGTTCATAGTCCCAATGATGACATTTTGGATCTCATCGGAGAAGTCGTCCATGGACTCGGCCATCTCGCCGATTTCATCCTTCCGTTTCATATTGAGACGGAGGCTGAAATGTCCCAGACTCATTTCCTTGATCATGTGGTTGGCCTGTTGCAGGGGTTTGCTGATCATTGAACGGAGGACCAACCCGAAGATGATCGCAACACCGAAGGCTGCCAGGGTTACAATAATCATGGTGGTCGTGGCCGTGTCTGCCGTAGCCATATCGATTTCTTCGGTTTTCTGTGCTTCTTCTAATTTCATCGGTACCAGTTGATTAATGGTATCCATCACCACCGAAGCGGCAATTTCATAGGAACCGGTATCGGCCATCAGTGCGAAAGCTTCGGCATCCCGATTCTGGATAGCCAGCGCTTTTACCTTTTCAAATTCCTGAGCCAGAACCTTGCGGGATTCAACCAGATCGTCAAAGACCGCTTGCATCTCCGGATCGACGATTGTTTTCTCGAAAGCCGCTGCTGCCTCATCGATTTCGCCATTGCGGATGATGACCTTATCGGCATTGGACTGGATCAATTCGGGGCTGTTTTCAATGATCATATCCCGGACGATAACCCGCATTCGCTGGTAGGAGGTGGAAATCTGACCAACATCGGCAATTGGTACCGTCATCTTTTCGTAGAGTATACGATTGGAGTTTTGAAGATCCTGTAAATTCATAACGCCAACAACGCCAACTACCCCGGTGATCAGGGCGATAATAATGAAACTTAACATCAGTTTCACTCCGATTTTCATGTTTAAGATCCAGCGCATTTTTAATTCCCCCTTGAAATAGAATAAATTCCTCTTTGGCAAACTATTTACCCCAATAAAATACGTAATAACAGAAAAATCAAATAACAATTATTTAAAAATTTCGGACTGTTTAAAGCCCCCTGGTTTGCATCAGCGCATAAACCAGAGGGCTTTTATCGGGGGATGAATTGAGGTGATTTTGTGGAGCGTCTGTGGTAACAAGCAACGGTAGTAACTAACTGTGATACTTAGTACTTATCCGTTTCATCAAGAAGAATACGTGGCTCAGCAGGTGGTTGAGTTTCCTGGGTTTGCGGTTGTGAAACAGTGGCGGTGCTAATCGCGCGTTGGGTTACACCTTTTACCTTAAAGGCGCCCACCATTGCTTTTAGCATTTCGGCTTGACCAGAAAGTTCTTCACTGGCGGCGGCACTTTGCTCGGCAGTGGCTGAATTGGTCTGAACCACTTGAGAAACCTGTTCAATACCCAAGGTGATCTGGGCGATTTCCGAGGCCTGTTCATTGGATGCCTGGGCAATATCAGCAACGAGGCCAGTCACTTTCTCAATCTGATTAAGAATTTCTTTGAGACTAAGTGCCGTTTCATCGACAATTTTTGTTCCCATACCGACATTCTCGATGGAACCTTCAATAAGGCCGGTAGTCTCCTTGGCGGCTTCGGCACTTCTGGCAGCTAAACTTCTTACTTCTTCAGCGACCACAGCAAATCCTTTGCCATGTTGTCCGGCCCGGGCGGCCTCAACGGCGGCATTAAGGGCCAAAATATTTGTCTGGAAGGCAATGTCGTCTATCACCTTGATGATTCTGGAAATATCATTGGAAGATGTATTGATATCACTCATGGCGGTGATCATTTTTGTCATTTGAGTATTGCCAACTTCGGCATTGGTACGGACCTCAATGGTCCGCGTATTGGCTTCATTGGCGCGCATGGCATTCTTTTTCGTTTCACCGGCGACTTCTTCGATCGAGGCGGTCAGTTCCTCGATCGCGCTAGCCTGTTCAGTGGTGCCTTGGGCTAACGCCTGACCACCATCGGAAATCTGTTGAGCACCGACCTCAACCTGACCGGCGGCCACATTAATCTCAGTCATGGTATGGCTAAGGTTGGTGTTAATGTCGTTAAGAGCAGTCTTGATGGCCTGAAAATCGCCCAGATAGTCGGTGGTGATTTCCTGACTTAGATTACTTCGACCCATTTCTTCAAGCGTACTGGTGATCTCGCCTACGTATTGACTCAGGAAACTGATGGTTTGGTTTAAGGCATCTTTTATCTGGGCATGATCACCGTGGTAGTTACCTTCCATTTTGCTACGTAAATTTCCCTGAGACAATTGGGTCAGGATTGCCGAAGCTTCTTCAATGGGAGCAATGACTGCGTCCAGCGTTTGATTAAAGCCCGTGACAATTTTTCCGTATTCTCCAGGGAAGCCGGAGACATCACCACGATTGCTTAAATTTCCCTCAATGGCGATGCGGGCCATTTTTTCAGTTTCATCCACCAGATTAATGATGTTTTGAATCATGCCTACCAGAGCAGGAATCAGGGTATCGTTATCGCTGCGTTTGCCAATTTTGGTCAGTACTTCCAGGTCGACCATATCGCCGTTGGCGATATGGGTTGAGATTTCAACAATGCGGGTTAAGCGAGTGTGAACATCATTGACTGATTCTGCAATATTGCCGTAAATCCCCAAATGATCGGCATTCATTTTTTCGGAATAATCATTAAGGCTCATTTTTTTAAGCACACGGCTACCTTCCTGCAAAGCCCCCAGACCGTTAATACAGGCATTGATGTTGTTCTTTAAGGTATTAAAATCACCATTGTAGGTGGCAGTGATTTTTTCCGGAATTTGACCTTTGCCAATACGAGAAACATAATCGGCAGCTACGTTAAGTGGACCGACTACAGCGTCGAGGGTGTGATTCACGCCAACAACAATATCTTTAAATCCGCCTTTGAACGCTTGTGCATCGCCCCGGGTGGAGAGTTCACCGGCAACGCCGGCCTGGGCTAGCATGGTGGCTTCGGCAATCAAGCCTCGGATCGATTCGATGGTTTTTTTAAGAGCTGGCTTAATTTCATCCTGATCATCACCGATTTCAATCGTGGCCGAAACATCGCCATCTGAAATCTGGTTCATTACTGCAATGACATCAGTTTGAAGGACATCGGCAAAATTATCCATCGCGATGGCCATTTCTCCGATTTCATCATTCGGTTCCATATTGAGACGATCGCTTAAATGACCCAGTCCCATTTCTTTAATCATATGGTTGACTTTTTTTATGGGGTCGGTAATTCGTTTGGCAATAAAGTAGCAGAAAACAAGACTGATGGCTAAAACAACAATAGAAATAAGGATACTGCTAAAGATGGCGCCAGGTAGAGCGGCCAGAACCTCATCTGATTCTATAACCAGAACCACCGTCCAATCCATGCCTTCTACCTGCGAAGAAGCCATGTAATACTCCTGATTGTCAAGTGTATAGGTCGTAGCGATGGTATCTTGTTCCAGGCCGGTTCCTATGGCAGCCCCGAATGTTTTATACCTGGCATCTGTTTCTGCCAGGTTAATGGGATTCATCTGATTAACGACATTATCCCGGTCAGGATGAGAGATAGCTGTGCCGGTAGAATCTACAATATAGGTATAGCCGGTCTCGCCAAAGGTCATCGTGTCGGTAATGTCATTTAAAAACCAGGCATTGGCCACCGCCACCAGAACCCCGGTGACCGCACCATTTTCAAAAATCGGTACGGAGTAGGCCATGATCAGCGCCCCGTTATCATCAGGATTAACGCTGATAATCGGATTCATGGTACCTCTTTCTCCGGCGGCTGAAAGATGAAAATAATCCCGTTTGGTGATATCCACAATTTGGCCACGATCACCGTAACTGTCGGACAGGTAAAGGTTTCCATTGAGATCGGAAACACCAATGCGAAGGAAACGGTTAGAACTGTTGACGTCATTTTTTAGCATCGTCATTTTTTCATCAATTGGAATAGTACTGGCAAAAATTTTATCCCGGGAGGCAATTCCTTCAAGATAAATATAATTCTGTTCGTTGCGGCTGCTAATAATTTCAGCTGAATTTTGAGCCTGGGTTTTTAGCGATTTCTCGGCTTCAGTTACCACAGCATTGGTTAATGCATTAATGGAGACAAAGGTAAAGATTGCACAGACAACCAGAATCAGTCCGGAAAAATAAACCATCAGTTTTGTTCGAATGCTTTTCATATTCATGACCCCTTTTGTGTTAAAAATTATTCTAGTCTGATAAAATAAAATGATTGCGTTACGCAGTTAATACTTTTTTACAGGATAACCGCTTTTGCCAAAATAATCAATGGTGAATCCGGTTATGTAAATAGATTTTTTAAATCGAGCGTTGTTAAGAATTGAATACCCGAAAAGGATACTTTCATTCGTCTTTTTTAACAATTGGGATAAGAATTGTCATGATGAGCTAATTGCATGACAATAGATAACTTGCAGGCAAGTTAAGTGCTATAAACGGTTGTTTTAAATTAAAAAAGAAATAGACTTATTTTCTCGGATTTGGTAAAATTAGCATACAGAAAAAGGCGATTTGATAAGTCCCCGGGAATAACCGAAAATAATCAAATAGCCCGGCAGTTACTGCCCTGAAATAAAAAAACAAATAACAGGAGGAAAAAATGGCAATTTTTGAACGTCTCAGTGACTTGTTAAAGGCGAATGTTAATGACATACTGGACAAAGCGGAAGATCCGGAAAAAATGGTGAAACAGATTATCATTGACATGGAAGCGCAGGTTAACAGTGCAACCCAGGCATTGGGTGCCGCCATGGGCAGCGAAAAACAGGCATTAAAACAGCTTGAATCCGCAAAAGCTGCTTCAGAAGACTGGAGTAAAAAAGCGAAAACGGCATTATTAGCTGGCAATGAAGCATTAGCAAAAAAAGCGCTGGAACAAAAAACAAGTGTTGATGGTGATCTTGTTCAGTTTCAGGCCGCTTATGATTCAATGAGTTTGCAAGTCGGCCAATTAAAAGATCAGGTCCGCCAGTTAAAATCAAAGCTCGAAGAAGCCCGGATGAAACAGAACATGTTGATTGCCCGTTCAAAAATGGCTGATGCTCAAAAAAGTGTCAGCACCTCTTTAAACAGTACGGACAGTAAAAGTGCATTTACGAAACTGGACAAAATGGAACAGAAAGTAAATGCTAAAGAAGCAGAAGCCCAGGCGTTTACGGAAATGGCCGGAGAAGATAGTAGTCTTGAAGATGAGTTTGAAGCATTGGAAAAAACGGCGGCGGTTGATGATGAACTGGCCAAGCTTAAAGCAGAATTAGGAATAGAATAGTATCATGGCATTTATTATTGGAATACTGATTATGATTGCAGGGATTTGCTATGCTTTTTACGTTTTAAAAAAAAGCAAGGCAAAAGCTCAGGAAATTCAGTTTCAACAGACAACCTGCATTAAAGACGTTTTGGACATTGTCGGCGATTTATCCAGTTTGGATGAAAATTACCGGCATTACAGTGAGGTAAAGGGTCACCTTCACAGCGTATCAGGCGATGTGCAAGCACCTTTTTCCCAACGGCCGGTGGCCTATTACGAAAATGAAGTATTTTCCGTTAATGAAGAAACGAGAACTGAACGGGATGATAAGGGCAATACCAGAACCATTACAAATAAGGTGGAAAGTTCTTTATCGAGTGAAAAGAGTCCGGTCGAAGTTTATCTTTCGGACAGCAGTTCAGATGAAAAGGTTTATATTGATATGGCCAGCTTTGGTGGCGATGTGGATTTGATGCCAGGTTGCAACCGCATGGAGTCACCTGACTCTGGCTGGGTCAGAAACAACTTTAATTTAAGCTTTTCAAACCCCCGCGGTTCACGCTTCCTGGGTTATCGCTTTTTCGAAGAAATTCTCCCGGAAGATCAACCAATGTATATTCTGGGTGAAATTCATAAACGGGGAAGTCGGCTTTATGTGGGGCGATCGGTGACAACTAAAAAACCATCTCACGTGACCTATAAATCAGAAGAAGAATTGTTAGATGATATTAAAAATGAAAAATTTATCGCATTAGCTATTGCAATCGGCAGTGTCATCGCCGGAATAGCAGTGATGTTCCTATTTTCCTAAACCAAATTGGTTCGGGAAAGGGATAAAATTATTTAAGAAACCGCGGCGATTAATCACCGCGGTTTCTTAAGTACTAATGAAAAATCGGGTTAAACTTGGTGTTGCCAGTTTTTGCAAACATCCGACCACGCGACACTGTTTGAATATTTTTCCAGTTCTTCAATGGTCAACTCAATGACACTGTTGCTACTGCCACAGGCCGGAAAGACGGTATTAAATCGCTTAAGAGACTGATCCAGATAAACCGCTACATCATCATTGATGGCAAAGGGGCAGACGCCGCCGATGCTATGACCGACATAGTGATCGACTTCTTCCGGGGAGAGCATTTTAGCCTTGGTTTTAAAATGAGCCTTAAATTTAGCATTGTCAATTTTAGCGTCACCGGCGGCTACCACCAGCACGCATTTTTCGTTCAATTTAAAAGATAAGGTTTTGGCGATTCGTTCCGGCGCACATCCCAGCGCCTGAGCGGCCAGTTCTACTGTTGCCGATGAGGTTTCAAATTCCTGGATCCGAGAATCCAAATCCCATTGTTTAAAATAGGACCGTACTTTTTCAATTGCCATTTTGTTAAGCTCCTGTTCTGATTCGATTTATTAATCGAAATTAATTTATTACAATTTTATCATAGTTTATTTTGAAGAACAAATCGTAAATAAAGATCGTCTTAATAAAGTTGAAATACAAAAGCTGCAAAAAATAAAAAGGCAGTGATCCCGGATGGATGCACTGCCTTTTTTATATTAGGAATGAAAAGAAAAAGGGGAGATGTTTATCTCTTGTATAGATAATACCCTGCTAACCTTTAGCGAAGCTTGGAATTTAGTAAAACTTAAAAAAGGTTAAGCGTTTTGTAATGTGCATTAATCGATGAAAGCGATTTAATGAAAGCGATTGAAAAAAAAGTCACTTGCATGTATAATTTAACCATTATAAAATAAAACATGAAGAAAGATGAAAACCTGATCAAGAAAAAGTAGAAAAAAAGCGTTATTCGAAACTGAATGGCTTAAGATAAAAAAAAGAAAGTGTAAGAGGTAGTTATTGATGAAATTTAAGAAGGCGATTATCTTCCTGTTAGCTATGGTTTTAATTGGAAGTTCGTTCCCGCTGGGCGTTATGGCAGAAGATCAATCCATGGTTATAAAGAGTCTTGATCAAGTAGCGGACCTGGATAGTGCTTCGCGTAACAGCGACCAGATTATTGTTATTTACAAAGAACAGGGGCATGTGGAAAATCTCTCTCTGACCACCAAAGACATTAAGGGGGGAGAAACCCTAAGTGAACAAGTGGATATTATAGCGGTTGCTGATTCGGCTAATACGGATGAGCTTTTGGCCAGACTATCTGAAAACCCCAATGTTCTGGTAGCGGAGAAAAATAGTTACATTCAGACTTCGGCTTTGCCCGATGATCCGGATTTATCTAAAGCCTGGCAGTTTGAACGAGTCGGTGCGGATGAGACCTGGAATAAGATAAGTAATTCAGAAACCGTGGTCGTGGCTGTTATTGATACCGGCCTTTATACCCAACATCCTGATATTTTAGCGAACGTGACTGCAGGCTATGACTATGTCGATGGAACGACCGATATGGTTGACCTATCCGGTCATGGTACACTGGTTGCGGGCTGTGTGGCGGCAGTGACTAATAATGGCATTGGTGTGGCGGGAATCGCCGGAGCGGCGAATATTAAGGTTGCTCCATACCGGGTTGGCGGTTTGTATGATGGGGACAAGAACCTCGATGTCGGTTATATTTGCGCCGCCTTGTATGAGGCGGCAGCACGGCCGGAGGTTAAAGTCATCAACATGAGTTTTGGCGGCTATATGGTTTCTGCTGCACTGCGGACAGCCGTGGAAAATGCTGTTAACGCTGGTAAGGTATTAGTGGCGGCGGCGGGTAATGAAGGGGCAAACCCCAATTACAGCGGCGAACTGGCGGTGCCAGCGTCATATAATAATGTTATCTCGGTGGGTGCAACCGACAAAACCAACAAGATTGCTTATTTTTCTCAACACAATAGTTTGGTTGATTTGTGTGCCCCTGGTCAAAAAATTTATTCCACAAATCACGATGGTGGTTACGAAGAAACCTCCGGTACTTCTTTTGCAAGCCCCATTACGGCCGGCGCCTGTGCAGTTTTAATGGCAGCGGATCACACGATGACCAGTACCCGGGTCGAAACGCTCCTTAAAGAAACCGCCTTGGACTTCGGTACAGAAGGAAGAGATGATTATTATGGTGATGGTATGATTCAGTTAGATGCTGCTCTTGCCAAGGTCACGCCTACAAATCCATTAAGTATTGATAGCTTTACAGTAGACAAGCCTACCGGGCAAACACTGGGAACGCTGCTCACCTTAAATGCTGCTGCCAGTGGAGGTGAAGGGGATTATCAATACGGATTTTATTATGATTTGAATGGAACAACCATCACGATTCAAGATTACAGCAGTATTAGCACGGCTGAATTTACACCAACACAACCGGGCATTTATACCCTATCAGCACAGGTGGTGGACGGCAAAGGTAATACCGTAAAAGAAACCATTGTCAATTATGTCATTAAAGAAAAGGCCGCACCTGTCATTGAATACCGAACTCATGTGCAAAATATGGGTTGGCAGAGCATAATGGCCGATGGTGCCGTTAGTGGAACCGAAGGGCAATCACTGAGACTGGAAGCCATTGAAGTCAATACTATCACAACGAACTATAATCTTGGGGTGAAGTATAAAACTCATGTACAAAACATTGGCTGGCAAAATTTTGTAGAAGACGGGGCTCTAAGCGGCACCGAAGGGCAGTCTCTTCGCTTGGAGGCTATTGAGGTCGAACTTACGGGTACAGATGCAGAGCTCTTTGACGTCTATTATCAGGTGCATGCTCAGAATGTCGGCTGGATGGGCTGGGCAAAAAATGGTCAACAGGCAGGAACAGCCGGTTATGGCTATCGACTGGAAGGGATTCGGATTGAGGTTGTTCCCAAGGGCAGTATCGCCCCTGGTTCAACAGACAGCCCGTTTATAACCAAGTGATTAAAAAACAATGATTTAAATAGACTGTTATTGTGCCAGACCGGCGTACGCCGGTCTGGTTTTGTTTATCAAAAAAAAGAAGTAAAAAAATAGCTATTTATCAAGGTTTGATAGGAGTTGTCTGAGATTTTACATTTATATCTGATATGAAAGGGTATAATATAGAATAAAACGAATTAGTGTAAGTACGGTATCAATCGTAATTGTGTCTAACCGTTTGATCGGGATACGACCTTATGATGTAGGAGAATGACGATGGCAAATGATCAGAAAATTCAAAAAGTTATATTAATTATGGTTTTACTAATTGTAGCAATTTGTCTTTGGGGATGTACGACCGAAAACAAACAGCAAGATCGCGTGGAATCAACAAATATCCGGCCTGAAAGTAGCGAAAACCTAAAAACAAAGCAGCTTATAATTGTTACCGGAGAATATGCACCCTATACATCAGAGCAGGCGGCCGGTTATGGGGCATTCACTCAGATTGTTGAGGCCGCTTTAAAAGAAAGCGGACTTGAGAGTGAAGTTGCTTTCTATCCTTGGGCCAGGGCATCGGAAATGGTTGAAAGTGGAGACGCCTGGGCTTCATTTCCCTATGGTTATGTAAATGAAATGGCTCAGATTTATGATTATTCTGAACCTGTTATTCAGGGACCCCACAAATTTTATTATCTTAAATCTAATGAAAAACTGGCCCAAGAAGGGGCTGATTTTAAAAGAATCAGTGACTTCACCAACTACACCTTTGGCGGAGCCAATGATTATTGGTATGGTGATAAAGCGGTAATTGAGAGCAGTGGGGTAAAAGTTGAGTGGGCCAATGATGTCGATGCGCTACTGAAAATGCTTTATGCTGGAAGAATTGACTTTCTCATTGAAGATTATCGCGTTGCTGAAGAAGCCATTGGCCGGCTTTTTCCAGATGACCGTGGAGCTTTCGCGACACTTCCCAATATAGCTTCTCAGCATGACTATTATCTGATTATTTCGAAGAACTATCCCAATTCACAGATGTATCGGGATAAGTTCAATACAGCCTTACAAACGTTGAAAAACAATGGCACCATTGACCGCATTTTAAGGGAAAATGGACTTGAAATAAATCAGTCGGAGGATTCTCGATGAAAGGTATTCAAACAAAAAAACTAAGCACCGCATTACTATTACCAATCATTGCGACTGTTTTTTCAGTGCTGATGGCACTAACAATCATTGATGCGGCGGCAGAAAAGCTTCATTTAACTGGGGAACTGAGTATTGAGGCAGAGCATATTTTAACCATTACGGCCGATGCGGCAGAAGATGCATTTTGGACTTATAATGAAGTCAGTCTTAATAAAATCGGAGAGACGTTGGCAAACTATCAGGCGGTGGCTTCGATAAAAATGATGGATGCTGATAATCAGCCCATCTTTGAAACCAGTAAGCGTACAAAACCCTATGATAACAAGTATCTTTATCCATCATTTACCCGGGAGATCATTAGAAACAATCAGAAAATTGGTGAAATACAACTGGTATTTACTACCTATTATTTAAATCAGGCAATAACTACTGCTATTTTTTTAGGTTTTATCCGAACCCTTTTTATTATTCTGATCATTGTTGCGCTGATTATATTTCGTTCCAAAAATCTCTCTGGATCGATTGATAAAATAGCAGATGGTGTCAAAGCGTTTTCCGAAGGCGATACAGAAACCCGAATCCAGGTAAAGGATAGTCATGAAATTAAAAATTTGGCAGATCGCATCAATAGATTGTTTGAAGACATTTTGGAATCCCGAACTAAATTGACTGAGAATTATGAAGAATTGGAGAAGCAGGAAGAAGCGCTGCGTATTTCCGAGGAACGTTACCGCTATGCCGTGGAAGGTTCCAACGATGCGATCTGGGATTGGGATTTGCAAAACTGTGAATACTATGTTTCTAAACGGGGTTTACAGATGATTGGGTTAATGGAGCATAACAGCATGAGCCTTGAATCATGGATGTGTTTTATTCATCCTCAGGATCGCGCCCATTTTGAAAATTATCTCCAAGGTTTCTATCAGAATAATTCTAATTTTGGTCAAATTGAATTTAGAGTAATTGGCAGTAAGGGTGAAACCCGGTGGTTATTTTGTCGGGGGAAGGGAATTTTTGACCAAAACAATAAATTGATGCGGGTATCCGGCTTTTATACGGATATCACTGACCGTATTAATGCCGAGGAAGCCATAAACAAACTTGCCTATTATGATGTGTTAACTGGACTGCCTAATCGGGCGATGCTTTTTGAGCACTCCAATCAATTACTTGTCGAGTCGGAACAAGCGGGTAAAAGTGGTGCTTTACTATACATCGATTTGGATAATTTCAAAGCTATCAATGATACCAGGGGACATGCCACTGGTGATCATGTACTGGTTGGCATCGCCAAAGAATTGGTGGAAGCGATTCATTATGATACCATTGCCAGAATTGCTGGTGACGAACTAATAGTCATTAATAAAGACTGTACAATGATGGAAGCAAGCAAGCTGGCCAATGAAATTATGAGAATTATCAGTAACCCCCGGAACATTGACGGGTTTGAATTTATTATTACTTGCAGTATCGGGATTACGATGTTTCCGGAGGATGGAACGGACATTAATAAGCTGCTCATGAATGCCGATTCGGCGATGTACCATGCGAAGGAACAGGGAAAAGATCAGTTTAAATTTTTCGAGCAAAGCGCCAATGAAATGATGGTTAAAAAGATTGAACTTCAGTATGAGATCAGACGAGGCATCAGAGACCGTGAATTTGTGCTGTATTATCAGCCTCAGATTGACTTTCTTACAGGCTTAATCTGTGGCGTGGAAGCATTGGTGAGGTGGCAGCATCCGACCCGGGGCTTGTTGCCACCATTTGAGTTTATTGAACTGGCAGAAGAATCCGGTCTGATTGTCCCGCTTGGTGAGCAGATTCTGACGGAGGCATGTCGTCAAAGCGTGATTTGGGAAAATGCCGGCTACAAAGATTTAACCATGGCGGTTAATTTCTCGGCTAAACAAATAAACAAAAAGGACATCGTCGAGGTGGTTTTTGGTATTTTGAGAAAAACCGGGATGAGACCGGAGTTATTGGATATCGAAATCACCGAAAGTATTGCCATGGAAAACCTGGAGAACACACTATCAATCATCAAAAAGATCAAAAATAAGGGGGTCAAGTTTTCTTTAGATGATTTCGGAACGGGTTATTCATCATTGAATTATCTTCATAAACTGCCCATTGATCACTTGAAAATTGATAAACAATTCGTCCAAAACATGAGACCGGGGAGTTTTGAAGAGGTGGTGATTAAGGCCACCATTGAAATCGCCCATAGCATGAACCTCGTTGTCGTGGCCGAGGGGGTTGAGACAAAAGAACAATTTGAGGCAATTTTAGCCTATAATGGAGATCGGGCTCAAGGGTATCTTTTTAGCAAACCGGTGCCCGCAAAAGAACTTGAAACCCTACTAAATAACGATCTAAAACCGATAGAAGGGAGCTAAAATGAAATTTATCGACAAGATCAAAGAAAAACTGAGTGGATTGGTTGAGGCATTGTCCCGATATCCCTTGACGGTTGCTTTTTTAATGGCAGCGGTGGTGATAAATGCGATGGCAATTCAGCAGGAAGTTGATTATACCAGATATTTATTGACATTTTTGATGGGAGCTTTTCTGGGGATTACCCTTCAGGGAGCATGGGAGCGTTTTTATGACAGGACTTCCGTTCGGATCGTAGCGATGGCTCTGTGTTTGACACTGACGCTGGGGTATTTTCTTATTGTCAGACAATACACCAGCATCAGTATGGAAATCGGGATCCGTTCATCGGTCGCCATTTTTGCAGTGTTTATTGCTTTTACCTGGATTCCGGTGATAAAAAGTGAGATTCGTTATAATCAGAGTTTTATGGCGACATTTAAAGCGCTCTTTAATGCGTTGCTTTTTTCAGGTGTGTTGTTTATCGGAATCACCCTGATTATTACTGCCATTGACCTGCTACTTTTTGACGTATCCGATAAAGCCTATTTACATAGCTTAAATTGTGTTGGGATGCTGTTTTTTCCTATTTATTTTCTCTCGCTGATTCCCATATATCCCGGTCTTTCAAATAAAAACCGACCACCAGAGAAAGTGATCAATGACCGGGGAAAGTTGGTACGATCCTGCCAATGTCCGAAATTTCTGGAAGTTCTGGTTTCTTACATAGTGATCCCACTGTTGGCAGCATATACAATTATTCTGATTATTTATATCGTTGGGAACATCACAGGTGATTTTTGGAGTGACAACCGTCTGGAGTCGATGTTGGTAAGCTTTGCCATCGTGGTTATTTTTATTTATATTCTTGCCAGCAGCCTGGAAAACAAGGTGGCCGAATGGTTTTTAAAAATTTTCCCCAAAGTGCTGGTACCCATCGTATTGTTTCAGATTGTGGCTTCGGTATTGCAGATTCAGGAAGTTGGTTTGACTCATGGTCGTTACTATGCAATTCTTTTTGGAATTTTTGCTGCTGTTTCTGGTCTTTGGATGAGTTTTATGCCGGCCCGTAACAACGGGGTCATTGCGGCACTACTGATCGGTTTTTCGCTGTTTTCCATCATGCCACCAGTAGATGCCTTTACCATCAGCCGTGGGAATCAGGTCAATCGACTCACCAATACCCTGGTTGAAAACAAAATGCTGGAAAATGAACAGGTTAATCCCAACGGATCGGTGTCGGAAGAGGATAAAAAAATAATCTCCGATGCCGTCGATTATCTGGCTATGATGGCATATACAAAAGAAATATCCTATCTTGGTGAAAATTTTGATGTTTATGAGGACTTCTATAGTACCTTTGGGTTTTATCGATACGAAGACAATCAGTACCGCCAGAATTCTATATATTTGAGTTTGAATCAGCAATCACCCATTGATATTTCAGGCTACGAGACCTTTATGGTTCTGAATTACTATCAAAAAAAGGAAAAATGGGATCCCCTTATTGGTAACTTTGAGTCAGGAGGAAAAACCTATCGTTTGTCAAGAGAAAAAACAGCGGAACAGGGCGGGGCTCTGGTACTAGTGGATGAAACCGGCCAGGAGTTGATGCGGATTGACATGAAAGCAGTGTTTGATCATTTTACGACATCGCTTTCGGGTAATTATCAAACCAGCAAGGATAGTATGAATGCTGATGAGGCGAGTTTTACGATAGAAAATGATCAGGCTGCTATTTCACTGATAGCAACGTCTTTGGCTATCGAAAAAACTGAAGCAGGGACGATCAATAATGGTGACTTTTATGTGTTGATCACTATAAAATAGCGAAAAAAAGTGGGAGAAGTCCCGCTTTTTTTATTTGCCGATAATTTATCGTCTGAGTATTATGCAAAAAAGTAGTATAAACGAATATTAAATATAGATAATAAAGTAATAAAAATGCGTTACAATAACCTTTAAACAAATCGATCCACCTAAATTTGTAAAATATTAAATACATTTAAAAAAGTGATTGACGTCCCTTTACAACGATGCTATACTAAACTCAAGAAATTGACGATGTCGAACCAATAGTTTTATTATATCTAAAATGCAATAAAAAAAGAAAACGTTTTATAGTGATTAGTAGTCAATTAAAAGTTATTTAAAAACCTATATTGATACTTACGATCAATATAGTTGATATTTGAGTTCCGTTGTATTTTTATCGCGGAGAAGCTGAAAACTGCGTGAAGATTTTGTGGAATGATGATATTTCGTAAATAAAGACGTCGCAATTAGTTTGAGATCAGTTTAATAACTGTGAAAAATAGTGTTACCAGGAGGTAAGAGTAAAATGATTATTATCGGAGAAAAAATTAACGGTGCCATTCCGTCTACCGCAAAAGCCATTGCCGCAAAAGATGGAGAATTCATTAAGAATTTGGCCAAGATTCAAACCGAAGCCGGTGTGGATTACATTGATGTTTGCGCATCAGTTGATGATGACATCGAACTGGAAACCATGAAATGGTTAATTGATCTGGTTCAGGAAGTCACAGATACCCCCATCGCTGTGGACAGCCCCAATGTGTATACCTGTATTGAGTCCATGAAATACTGTAATAAACCCGGTTTATTTAACTCCGTTTCATTAGAAGGCGACAAAATTGACGCTGCTTTTAAAGCGATCGCTGATACTAAATGGGACTGTGTGGCACT